>CAZSUE010000014.1:0-18913 GCA_964609045.1 uncultured archaeon
CCAGCGCATGGCGATGAGCAGACGGATCGAGGGTCGGTGGCGGTTGATCGGCTACAGCCTGATCCAGTAGATCGGAACGACCGATGGGAACACGAAACCGGTCGGATCGAACCACCTCGTCCGACGGGAGCGGTGACCGGGATCGATATCGATATCGATATCGTTCCATCATCGACTCTCTGCGAACGGTCACCGATCCGAGTGCGCATCATATCATATCATATCATATCATATCATATCATCTCATGTCATATCATATCACCTCATGTCATATTATATTATATTATACCATATTGAGCGTGGCGAGAAACTGACCCGAACGACAGAACGCTCCGCGAGGAGGGCGGAGGATGTGGACGCGTCCTCTTCGAACGCGCCCACCGGTGTGCGCGTTATTCTCGATACCAATGCGTTGCTGCTCCCGTTCCAGTTCCGGATCAATATCGATCAGGAGCTCCAACGGCTGCTTGGTGACCATGAGGTCATTGTACCGGATTTTATCTATCACGAGCTGGCACACCTCGCTCCCACGGTGAAATTCGGGCCGGCCGCGCTACGGCTCGCGGCGAAGTATCCGCGCTGTGAGACCGCGTATGACTATCATCCCGATGCATTGAAACAGCGCGATGCAACGGTCGACGACGCGATGCTTGCACTCGCGGGCGAGCTCGACGCCGTGGTGGTGACCAACGACCGCGAGCTTCGGCAGCGGCTCCACGAGGCAGGGATTTCGACCATCGGGCTACGGTCGCGGTCGCATCTCATGCTCTATCGTCTCGACTGAACCGATCGCACTGCATCGTCATTGCTCCCTCACGGACCCGGAGGTGCGGTTCGGGGTTGGGACCGTACCAACGATGGATGGATAATTATATGTACCCTCGTCGATATACAGCGCCAGCCACTGGCGTCAGTGCATATGCCGGTGATCCATCATATTGTCCCATTATCATCGGATCGGGCCGCATCCGCAACCCACCCGCATCCCACAAGGGGCCGTATTGGAGCCTCTGTCCACTCCGCGCACCATATGAACCATCATCACATCACATCACATCATGCCATGCCCACACCCATATCCATATCCATATCCATATCACTATCACTATCACGATCCACATCACGAACCATTCACTCAATAACCATTTACCGTTCACATCCATCACCCACCTTCATCTACCATCTACTCTCGGAACCAATTGCAACGGAGACCGCCAATGTATAAGATAATAGAAAAAACGGACACCGTCCGGGTTCCACCCAGTCGCCTCGGCGAAGATCTCGATTTCATCGTGACGGAATTGACACATTTCAACTATGAAGGGAAAATGGACCGTGACCACAACCTGACGGTACTCACCACCAATATCGACCTCATCGGTCCCGGGCGGATCGTCCACGGAGACGGAGGCGTCTATCAAAATGTGCGCTATGATGCATTGATATTCAAGCCGGCCATGCAGGAGATCATTACGGGCACGGTCTGTGAAGTGCTCAAATTCGGTGCGTTCATACGTTTCGGCCCGTTGGACGGACTGCTCCATATCAGCCAGATCATGGACGATCACATCGATATCGATCTTGGTAACGAACGACTGATCGGGCGTGAGAGCAAGCGCGATCTGCGTATCGGCGATAAGGTGCGCGCGCGGATCGTCTCCATCAGTTTCAACGAGCGCAATCCGCGTGAAAGCAAGATCGGGCTCACCATGCGTCAACCGGGGTTGGGAAAACTCGAATGGCTCGAAGAAGACCGTCTCGAAGCCGAGGGACGCGGGAATAAAGCGAAACGGCGAAAAAGGAAGTGAAGTGAATGAAGGCCTGCAAGAACTGCCACATGATCACGGAACAGGATAAATGTCCCAATTGCGGGGGCGAGCTCTCGAAGGAGTGGCAGGGATATGTGATCATCCTCGATTACAAGCACTCGGAGATCGCCAAGAAAATGAACATCTTCGTTAATGGCAAATTTGCGCTTAAGGTCCGATGATCACACATGCGACTGGCGCACCCGTATCTGAGGTGCGGGTCGAGTCGAAGAATACGAGAGTATAATTAATCGATTCAGGATACAGTGATACAGGACAGCATCACGTTGATATTCATCTTTCCGCGAGCACGCAGCACTATATACGATACGACCATCAGAGGAGATAATTAAATGGAACTCGAAACAATCTCAAGTCAGGATAATCCGTTACTCGATCGCGTCGAGATCCACTTTCGGGTCCAGCACCCGGAAGAACGGACACCGCGGCGCGGGGATATCCGCACCGCACTCGTCGAACTCATGGACGCGGCGAAGGAACGCATCATCGTCGATCATATGCGGTCGGAGTTCGGCAAGAGCGAGACGGTGGGCTATGCAAAGGTCTACAAGAAACAGGAGATCGCCCAACGGGTCGAGCGCGAGCATATCCTTCGACGGAACCATCTGAAGAAGATCGGCAAACCGACGAAGAAAAAGAAGAAACGGCGGCGGTAGGCCACAGTAGGATCGAGAACAGAGAATAGAGAATAGGTGGAGGATCATATTATGGCAAAACGGGATTATTATCGCGTCAAGGGCGACCATGTGGAGCGGTTACGGACCTTCTGTCCAAAGTGTGGCGACGGCGTCTTCCTCGCCGAGCATGAGGACCGCCGCTCATGTGGACGGTGTGGGTATACCGAATTCTTGAAATAGAGAGTTATTATTCTGGGCCATCGTTCCGGTTACATTCGTAACCATTTTTGTCAACCACACTGCGGGACCAGTCTCCGGCGGATCACTTAGAGCCAGCGTCGGCAGTGGGAACAGTACCAGCTTCCGTTGAAATTATCGACACCGCGATAGCAATGGGGACAGATCACACGCTGTTTCCCGAGCACCACCGGTCGCGGACGATCGCTTATCAGACCGTAGATGAGCATGAGGAAGCCGATGACGCCGCAGACGATGCCGATGATACAGCAGATGACGGTCCACCAGAGTGAGAGACCGATGGCTGCAACGATCAGGAGCGCGAAACCGCCAATAATATAGGTTGATCGCATGTTTTCACCGATCGAACAATGTGAGATGGTGAGGATCTGTCGCGCCAACGCACACCTCGAAGGCGGTCCGCCGATGGCACAACGATCCCTCGGGTATACCGCCTACCACGACGCTGGGACGGTGGGAGAACGGTACGGTATCGATCTGCGTCTATTAATTTTTGTCGTTGCGATGACAGGACATGAGATGACAGGACAGAACATGTCAAAACATGTCATGACATGGTCGTGCAGTATCGGGTGGGTGACCGCAACCCCCGCGTTGTCCCATCCATCGCTCCCCGACCCATCGTCGAGCGCGGCCCAGATCCCGATCCAGCCCCATATCCCGATCCCGATCCCGATCTCTTCCCTCATCGGCACCCATCATTTTCTCGGCCCCCACCCGTATTGGCCGTTCTGTTCATGAACGCCTAACCTTTAAGTGATTCTTCATGGTGTGTTCCTCTCATGAATGCGCGCTCGGGGGCCTTTCGCAGGAGGGACGAGGACGCGCTCGATTTACTGTGTCTGGCCAAGGGTCAGATTTTAAATACTACGAGCATTATGTATTGCCATTCCTGCCCATAGTCTGTGACCAAATCGATCTTGATTCTTATTGGCGGTCACTCTCTGGAGGATACCATGGCATCAATTGACTCAACCGAGTACTCACACGCATCTGAACGAACCGTTCTTTTTCATATCCTCATTGTTCTCGCACTCACTCTCGTTTTTGCAGCGACCATCGGGCTCATCCATTCAACGCTCGATATCGATACCGCCGCGGCGGGTTCGCGCGCAGGCGCGGGCTTGACCGTGATCCAGACCTCCCAGCCGTCGGAGGACGAGATCATTCCGGGCAAACTCGACTATGTCGGGTTCAAGATAACCAATACGGGTGACGGTGCCGACCAATTCCGCGTGACCCTGGAACAATATCCGCCGCAATGGGATGTGTATCTCGAGGGGCTCCAGAACGGTGAATACACCCCGAATCTCGATCAAGACGAGCATTACGATGCCACGGTGATGATGACGCCGGACATCGACGCACGGGAAGGGACCTATATCATCAAGGTGAAGGTCCAGTCGATGTCCGATACCAATGTGCGCGAGTTCCTCACGCTCCGACTGCGCGTCAAATTCATCCCCGACGTGACCGTGGTCGCGCCCAGTGGGATGAGCGGCGATCCCGGCCACGGTGTGCTTTATTATTTCGAGGTCGAGAACAACGGCAACGGCGAGGACCGGTTCATCCTCCAGGCACAGACCACGAACCAAGGCTGGGGTGCGAGCATCATTGGACGGCTGACCACTGATGTCCTCGATCCAGAGGAAAGCGTCACGGTGACCGTCCAGCATAAGGTCCCCAAAGGGGTCCTCGTCAATCAGACCGATTCGCTCGTGTTCAACGCCACATCGCTGACAGACCGAAGCGAATCGGATGTCGATTATGTCTACACATCGGTGAACCAGGTCTTCGATATCTCACTCGAAGCGGGCAACCGTGCCGCACAGCTCTATCCCGGCGAGGAGCATGAGTTTTCCATCAATGTCTCCAACGACGGCAACGGGTTCGATTATTATGTGAACTTGAAGGTCGCCGAAGAGCCGGATGGTCCATGGAACCCCGATCTGCGTCCAAAAGGGAGCTGGGACGGTATCGGCGGCCTTTCCAGCGAGAGGATGCTTCTCAAGCTGCGGGTGCCCGATCATGCGATGCGTCGAGACTACGAGTTCGTCGTCAAGGCGTATTCCGACCGCACCCGCGAGGTCTATCAAGATAAGATCAGTTTTGTGGTCAAAGTATTGCAAAAATACGATGTCGGCCTCGCTCCCATCGACCGTATCACCGAGGTCTATCCGCCCAATACAGCTGCATTCCGATTCTGGATCAATAATACGGGCAACGGCGAGGATAGCTTCATCCTGAACTACAGCACCGCCGATGGCGATATGGATTGGGCACAGCTCAGTTCGACCTCGGTGGATATGACCTACAGCGAGGCGCAGAAGGTGACGATCGCCGTGGCCGTACCCGAGAGCGCCCTGGCGCGGGAATATACATTCAATATTACCGCCCAGTCACTCGCCCGACCCAGCGCGACCTCGACGATCTCCACCGTGACCCATGTCAAACCGATCTTTCGGCTGGATATCGACATCGAAGAAGTGAACGCGACCAAGGAGAGGAACGCTCACGAGCTGTCGCAGGATAAGCGCGAAGTGACCTTCCCCATTGCCTTACATAACGCGGGCAACGCCCGGGACACCTATAAGATCGGTTGGCGCTCACGGTTCGATACGACGGACGGCTGGAAGATCAATATTGAGAACTATAAATCGGTGGAACCGCATTCGACCTATTTTCTTCCGTTCAGTGTAACCGTCCCCCGGGGTCAACCGCTGGGCGAGTACGAGTTCGAGGTCAGCGCCACTTCCCAGACCGACACGAACCTGAAGGGAACGGTGACCACGCTGGTCAAGGTGATCCGATACGATTTTGCGATCAGTTCCAATGTGGCGTTCGATAATGCATCATGGTCGCGGTACGAATGTCAACAGGAGGACTGGGTCCATATCAGCGTCACCTTCGAGAATCGCGGCAACGAGCGTATCCCGAACGAGGAGGTTTCCGAGGTCGACTACCGCATCCTTATCGGGTCGACCATCGTCAAGAACGATACGATCTCCGATCTGCCGCCGTTTACGGAGAGGACGATCACTTTCAAATGGCGCGGTGAGACCAAGGGCAACCACCAATTGATGATCCAGATCGATCCCGAGGATAAGATCGCCGAGTTCGATGAAGAGAACAATAAGATCGCGAAGCGGGGCTTGATCGTCACGGAAACGGCCGCTCAGACCAATACTGACGATTCCAACACCCAGCTTCTCTCCGTTCTCCTCTATATCGTGCTGGCGATCACAGCGGCCATGGCCGTTTTCCTCTTCGTCAAAGACCTCACAAAGCCGGCGCCCGAAGGGCTCGTCGACGGCGAATACCGGCCCTGGGGAAAGCGCGTCGAAGATGATGACGCACCGGAGAAATTTATCGAGGATGTGGAGGGGACGCGCACCGATATCGATTACCGCGCGGTCAAGCGCGCCCCGGACAACCCGCCGCAGGGTCGTGCCGACCATCCCTATCGCTATGGTGAGCAAGCGTACGATGTCGACTCACATCATTACGCACCAGCGCCGCAATACCGCAGCGAGGGGCACGGCTATGGATCGGACGAGTCGGCTCCACCGCGAGCACAACAACAAAAACAACAAAAACAACAACAACAACGATCACGCCGACAACCAACTCCACAAGAGACGGGTGCCACCTACGACTCTGGCGCAATCACCACCGATCAGTATTCGTCGAAACACTACGACGAGCGATATCAGAGCGGTCCCGACAGTACCTCTGGCCCGAATAAGACGGTCTACGGTCAAGGTCGACCCACCGGCGCCTATGCCGCCTCGACCGGCCAGCAGCAACAGACAGTCTATCGATCGCCCCCATCGCGATCGCAACAATCACCGCCTCAGCCGCTGCCCGGTGGCCAACCGCCGCAATCGCGCCCACCATCACTTCCACCATCATCGCAATCGTCTTTTGCGCAACCACAGCGTGCTCCGAACCAGCATGCACAGCCGCCGCCAGCGGTGAAAAAGGCGTTGGACGAAGTTCGCAGATCGTATCGGCCCGGTCCGCAGCAACAATCGCTCCAGCAATTATTATCGCAGATCAAGAACGGTTCGGCCTCGAACCAGAACATCTCGGAGGTGATGCGCGTAATCCAGTCCACGGGCGGTGAGCAGCAGGCGCCTCCTAGCGGTCCTGCGGACCGATCAGACGATCATGGCGCCGCACCCACGCAGCAGCAACAGAACGGATCCGCACCCGCGTCGCTCCAATCGGTATTGAAGAATATCAAACGCGATGTCGACTCCACTACTCAACAGGAGTCGGACCGCGTGCGGACCACTCGACCACTGGATCGAGAGTAGGAGTAAAGATAATTAGTCCCTCCACAAATAGGATCGTACCGGTGCTGGTAGAGGAGGACCGTCCCCTTCGGTCAATTTCCGCCAGATCACGATAGATCACTATTGATCACGATCGATGATACATCTTCATAGTACGAACCAAGGTGAACATGCAATGCAACGAAATTGGATCTCTCTATTAACAGTTCTTCTCATTTGTCTCCTCCTTCCCTTAGCGACTCTTGTCAAAGAGATATCCACTACCGACGTCGCAAACGATGGAACTAATCGCGCGTTAGCGTTACCGAGCGCTTCCGAGCGCGACGATACCAACGAAAACGACAACGATAACAACGCGCGGGTCGATTCGGAAACACGGCGCACGCCAATGGCGCCAGCGTCCGACCCCGCCTTTTGCGAAGGGTGGCAAACGAAACAAGATTTGATCGAGGAGAACGCGCTCCCCGCCGATGCATATGCATATGCAGATTCGCACGCTCCCTCGTCCGACGCTGCGGCGCAGAACACGCGCTCGCGCGGGATGGCGTTCACTTTGGGGTCGGACTATCCCGAAGGCCGCGTCCTCTCGCATTTCTATACCGGCGGCGAGTTCCGGATGGATACTTACGGCGGCCGATCGCTCCTCTATCCCGGTTTCTCCTCCGGCGGCAGCTCGTTCTGGACCTTCAGGGTCGATGATCAGAACCATATCTCGCGCAATAGCGCCATCAATTCGTATGTGACCCAGCCGATGTCGGTGGTACCCGACGGCTCGAATCGGAACGCGACCATCGAATACCAGTTCGGTCAGATCCAGCTCGAGCTGCGGTACGAACTGGTGGTCAACACCACCAAGATCATCATGAACGCGACCAACACCGGCTCGGGCACCCATTCGTTCGGTGCGCGGTATCTGTACGACACCTGTAACGGTGACCCCGGCCAGTACGACGGCTCGCCCATCCTCATCCCGCGCGAATCTGATAACCTCACCATCGGTCACGAGGAGGAGTTCCGCCAGATCGATCAATCACGCTATCCTACCACTGGGTTCAAATACTTCTCCGGTCTCGATAATTGGCCGAGCGATAACCTCGAGTTCTGGTCCACCGGCTATCTCGGGCCGGACCACGAGGCGACTGTCCCCGACCTCCTCCGTATCGCATGGTGGCAGCAAGCGTACGATTCGGCATGGAGCTATGCGATCAACCCGAGCATCGTCTTCGAGGATCTTGGCTACCCGGATTCATGCGTCATGGCCTACTGGGAACCGGTGGACCTGGGGGCCGGTGAGTCGCACGAGATCACCACCTATTTTGGGAACGGGATACCACCGTTCATCGATTATCGCGACATCCGGCTGGCGTTGACCGATCCGCTCGATATACCGGTGCGGCATGTGCCGCCGGGCGGACGGGCACAGTTCAATCTCACCGTCACCAATCTTGGTACGAGCCGCGACACCATCGACCTTTCCATCGAGGATATGCCGCTGCCGGATGGATGGGACGCCGAGCTCTCCGTGGAGACGGTCACCCTTTCCAGCCTGGAGAGCTACGATTTCCACCTCTATGTCGACGCGCCGCGGACCAATATCTCCGAGGGCGATTATGTCAGTGCCATGGTCGAGGCCGAGATGCGTGAAGAACCGGAGATCAATGCGACCGTCTTTACCCAGACATTTATCGATGTCTCATTCGACTTTTTCGTCGAATGGCAAGCCGCCACGGAAAACTTCATCGACCATGTGGACGAGGCGGTGATCGATCCGGGCGAAACGATCACCGTGGATGCGGTGGTCAAGAACCTCGGGAACATCAACGATAGCTATAGCCTCCGCATCGAGGGGGTGCCGCCCGGATGGACCGTTGTTTTCACCAATGGCGGATCAGAGTACAATATTTCGCTCCCCTCGCGGCTCTTCCAGCCGGATAACGATATCCAGATCAGCGTCTCGATCACCGCGCCCGTCACCGTCGAGGCGAACCGCAAGGAAGAGTTCATGCTGATCGCAGAATCGCAAGGCAGTGGCCAGCATAAATCGGAAGAAGACCTCCTCCGCATCATCGTCAATCCTGATACCGGCCTTAGCATGCGGGTGAGCGAGCCGAAAGGGTTCGTCAAGATGGGAGGTTCGGTCAGTTACGATGTCGTCGTCGAAAACGAAGGGAACAGCCTTCTCGAGGTAGATATGAGTATCGGCGGCGTGGTCAATACCTCCGGTGGCGATAATCAGAGCTGGCGGGTGGAGCTCAGTCAGGAGAGCTTCGACCTGAACCAGGGTCAGTATATCACCGTCCAGGTCATCGTCCACGCGCCGGACTTCGTCTACGCAAATAAGAAGCACGTGATCAAGGTCGAGGCCAGGGCATCGGCCAACGGTCCGAACGGGCTCTTCTATGCGCATGCTGAGCCCAAGACACTCACCACCACCGTCCTCCCCACCTACCGTCTCGTACCGAGGATAGAAACGACCAGTGCGGAATCGGATGTGGGTTCGATGGTACGCTTCGATGCGAGCGTGGAGAATCTCGGCAACATCCCGGACGAGGTCATACCGCGGTTCAACGACCTCCCGATAGGATGGAACTATAGTTTCCCAGGATACGGCGGCACCTCCACCTTCTTGGAGCTCTCACCGCGCGAGGGGATACAGCTCCCCATCGCCATCGGAGTGGCGCAGAATACTGAGATGGGAACCTACCGCTTTTCGCTCAACCTAAGCGGGAAAAAGTACGACCCCTCGATCACGAGTGTGTTTTCGCTCTCCGTTACGGTCAACCAGCACTTCGGCATCACAGTTGAACCGTACCCGCAGAATGTGACGAAAAAGGCGGCGGAACCGGGGCGGCATGTGACATTCAGAGTAAGAGTGAAGAACCAAGGCAACGGCCGCGATACCGTCACGCTTTCCACCACCGACATCCTCAACGACAACGGCGACCTCCAGCGTCGATGGTCGGTTGATTTCCTCGGCGTGCTCTCGGAGACGATCGTCGACCAGAGCAATCTCGTGCTCCATGATTTCGATAGCTCGATTTTTGTCTACGAGCTGTGGGACGGGGATCGCAATAAATACGTCGAACCGATCAAATACACCTCGATGAGCAGTAGCTCGGGCGACAGCGTCGAGCTCGTACTCGCGAGCCATCAGTATGTCTACGTCGAGTTCGGGCTCAACAGCCCGCGCGACGGGGTGACCGGTGAATACTCGGTAGGCATCATCGGCCAGTCCTCGAGCCCGAGCGCGGCAGTGGATGATGATTCGCTCTTCATCGTCGAGCTTCGCAACGCCGATCTCCAGGTCGTGGGCGATATCCAGATCATCGGCGAGCAGCGTGCGGGCGAGCTCCTCACCATCATCACGCGGATCAAAAATACCGGCGAGATCGATGCGGTGAATGTTCCCGTCGCATTATATGTCGACGGCGAAGAGGTCACTCGACGGACGGTGGGCGCGGTACCGCTACAGGGCGAGAACACCGTTTCGTTCACCTATCAACCCACCGAGGGGACGCACACCCTCGAGGTGCGCATCGACCCCGATGATACGATCGCGGAGTTTCACGAAGACAACAATGTACAGAGCACCGAACTGTCGGTAGAATCGCCGAGTCTCTTCGAACCCGGGTTCATGGCGAGTGAAACGCTTTTTGCATTGCTCGGGATGGTCCTCATCGCCGTTATCGTCGGGTTCAAACGTCGATGGTAGCGAGCCAGGGCCGAGCTGTAACGGAGCAGAGCATATCACAGCATAGCATCTCATAGCATAGGTAGCAGAGCATATCACAGCATAGCATCTCATAGCATAGGTAGCAGAGCATAGCATTACGAGCTGGGTGGCGATCTCACCGCGTCACCCACCCATCTCACCCCATCCATCGCGTCTCGCGTCGTCGTCCTACTGATCGAAGATACGGCTGGTCTTGCGTTCGCGATGCTTGCGCTCGAGAAATTTATACACGGTCGCGTGTTCGCTCCCGTTGAGTAACATATCTACCGCCGTCTTCGCCTCGTCGAGCGACTGGAAATCGCCGATGATACCCACCGTATGGCCGTGGACGACGATATCGCTCTCTGTGAACTCCTCGATCAAACTTCGCGTCCGGCCCTTTTTCCCGATCAGCCGACCTTTGATACGGCGGATATGTTTTGGCCGACGGCCCGTGTAGTCTCGGATATCGATCAGATGGAGGAAGGTGTCGTCGTTGAAGAGCTGGTACGCTTTTTCAGGGGTGAACCCGCGGCCGATGGCGCGGACGATGGAGACGACCTTCATGGGTATGAGCGGGTCTTCGACCTCGTCCGCTTTGATCTCCACTTCACCGAATTCCGAATCGATATGCAATGTCGCGCCGGAGCGTTCCTCGATATACTCTTTGGTCTGGCCCTTGGGCCCGATCAGTGCGCCGATGCGGTTATTTGGGATCTTGATGAGTTCCATAAATGTGACCTATCCTCTGAATTGCTTGGTTCCAGTGGGCGAAAGAGGCGATCCTGTTCTCTGTTCTGATGAGTGATGGCGATGGGACGGAACTATGCAGATTCTGCAGCGTTCGAACGGATGCAGCGGATGTTCTCCACCGCGTCCACACCCTCCTTCACACCGATCCGCTGAAAATAGCGACAGATATTCCCGACATCGCGCTCGAGCAGTTCTTCCGCCATGGGATGGTCGAGAAGCACGCCCTGCGCCACATCGATCATGACGAGCGCGTCGTCCCATACGAGGATATTATATTCGCTGACATCCCCGTGGACGAACCGTGCTTCTGTATACATCGTTTCGATCCAGCCGAGGATCGTATCGAACGCGGACGCGGGGTCTTCTAGCTCGGTATCCTTCAATAATGGCGCAGGGGTGTATTCGTCTCCGATGTATTCCATCAATAAGATATTGTTGTGGTGGTGAAACGGTGTTGGGACCGTTACGCCCGCCTCGCCGATGCGCATCAAATTCTTGTATTCTTTTTTCGCCCATATCGAGACGAGCTTGCGACGGTCGCGACCGCGGTAGCGAAAGCGTGGGTCGCCTTCGATATAGCGGCCAAAGGTACGAAAGGTCGAGGTGGTCACCCGATAGATCTTGACCGCGATGCGCTTGCCGTCCGGATCGGTGCCAAGAAAGATGTTCGCTTCCTTCCCCGACGAGATCGGGAAATCGAGCGTCTCGAGCTTCTCGGTGGAAAATAGCTTATAGAGTGTGAGGAGGGTCTTATGATCGAACACCTCGTCGAGCGTTTTGTAGCGCTCCGCATCCTTCTCGAGTCGCTCCTCTTTCTTTATCACATCGATCTTGTTCTCGAGAAGGCGATATATCTTATCATCGAGCACGACGATCACGATCGGGGGGGATTATAGTGTGGTCAATAAAGAGATGGTCGGAGTATCGAGCGAAAGTGGTCGGTTAAAAAATGCCGCGATGGTCCGCGCGTTCTCGAGCGGCTTAGAATACATCGACCGTTTCGGGAAGCATGCGCTTCCGACTCAGATACTGGGCCTGAGTTTTCGTATATCGCCACTTGACATCGCATTTTTCGTCCTGGAAATCCCAGGGTTTGATGATGATCAGGTCGCCGGTACGGATCCACATCCGACGCTTCATCTTGCCCGGGATACGCGCGAGTCGGGATTTACCGTCGGCGCAGATCGCTTTGATGCGCGATGCGCCGAGGAGCTGATCGGCAATGGCAAAGATCTCGTTATTCTTTCGTTTGGGTAATCTGACGCGGACATAACCGTTATTTGAATTTGATCTACGTGACAGTGTATCGCCTCGATAATAATGGGGGGGGTCGCCGGGATCGATTTTAATTGAATTGAATTGAGTTGAGTTGAATTGAATTGAGTTGAATTGAATTGAGTTGAAGTCAGTGTCGGGTGGGGTGCCGACGCGCGAGGCATGATGCAACTCGCGTCCGACCCGTAACCCGCTGTTGGAGTGATAGCTCATAATACTTGTTCATGCTATAAAAATTTTAGCTGCCGCCGACCTACCAGCCACGCCACCCTCTTCCGGCGCACGACGCTTCAAGTGACGCCGTTACACGGTCGCAAAACCCTCCCTTCGCGCACCTGTCGCGATCGGACTTCGCACCATCGCTCTCTGCATTACTCTCTAAACCAGTCGGGGGCGACGGGGAAACGTAAATGTTTATCTATCGGTAGCCTATATTGATGTTCCGGCATCGAGACGATATCGATCGATCATGAACGAAACGGAAGCGATGGAAATGGTAGTGGGGTATGTTCTGATCAACACCGAAATGAAACGCGAACGAGAGATCTACGAAAAGCTGATCGAGGAGCCGAAGATCGAGGAGGCGCATCTCCTCGCCGGTGAATACGATATCATCGTGAAGCTCGCCTCGGACGATCATAGCGAACTGGGTAATTTTATCATCGAAAAGATCCGCAACCTCGACGGTATCAAGAGCACGTTGACGCTGGCAGCAGGCTATACTTATTTGGACCGATCCTGAGCGAATGTATCGTATCACCACATGTGCGGTGACGGTGAGAGCGTGTTGAGCGGTGAGGCGAGCGGTGAAGATGAAGGGAGCAGATGGCGATGGGCAAAGCACCGATGATCGTTAAAGAGACGAAGCGCGAGATCGAATCACGACCGCCGCCCACGAGCGTTCCGTTCGATCAGACCGCGATCAAACACTGGGATGTGAGTGGCGGCATCGCCGAGGTCTATATCACCGAAAGCGCCCTCGAAAAGATGGTGGAACACTGCATCGCCTATTCCGGGGTGGAACTCGAAGTCATGGGGTTCCTCATTGGGGATCGGTTCAAATGGGAAGGGCGTGAATATACGGTGGTGAGCGATTCCATCACCACGGAACTCGACTCCTCGAAGGTCTCGGTCAAGTTCTCCGACAGCGGTTTCGAACGGATCATGAGCGCATTGGACCAACGCAAGGGCGACTATCTCCTCCTCGGGTGGTACCACTCGCACCCGGGTCATACCTGCTTTATGAGCGAGGTGGATATCCAGACCCAGATGCGGATGTTCAAGCATCCATACCAGAGCGCGGTGGTCATCGACCCGATCAATCATCAGATACGCGCGTACACACTGAAAACGCGTGAATGGAAACGTAAGCTACCGGAGATGTACAAGCAACGGCATTTTATGGTCGTGCCCGACATCGGCGAGAAATTTATCGATTTCTCGCAACATGCGCCACCGCTGGGTACATTTATGGGGCGCCAGCGCGAGCTGAAACAGTTCGACGAGATGATCGAACGGATGAAGGTCGTCACGGTCTACGGGATGCTCGGCACCGGCAAAACGAGTTTCCTTACCAAACTGCTCACCGAATATCGCGGCGAGACGAATGTATTCTGGCACTCGTTCACACCGGTGGATACGGTCCGGAAGTTCCTCGTACGCCTCGCCGAGTTCCTCGCTGAGATGGGCCAGAACGCGCTGCAGTCGTACCTGCACAAGGAGCGCAGCATCGATATCATCGCGGTCGCCGAACTCCTGAAAGACGAGTTCGAGGGGCTCGATGGGCTCCTTTTCGTCGACGATTTCCAAAAGACCGACGACCGGCTCAAGCTTCTCTTCTCGAAGCTGTTCCCCATCTTTCTTTACCCGTCCAACGATCTCCATCTCATCGTCGCCAGTGCTACCCATGCGGGCTTCTACCCCTCGGCGGCCACGGAGGGCGACGGGACGGTGACCGAGGTACAGCTCTCGGGGCTCGATAAGCCCGCGGCGCGCGAGCTGCTTGCCGTAAAGGGCATCGAGGGGCCCGAGTTCGAGAAGATCTATCGCTCTACACAGGGGCATCCTCTCTCGCTGGATCTGATCCAGAGCCAAAGTGCGATCGCCACCTCGGACAATGTAGAGGAGTTCGTCCAGAAAGAGCTGACGAAAGGGCTCGATACCTACGAACGCAAGCTCTTACAGTTTGCATCGGTCTTTCGTACGCCGATCACCGCGCACATGCTCTTTTCGCAGTTCGAGGAGAACTATAATGCGCTCGAAGCGCTGATCTATCAATCGCTGCTGCAGGATATCTCCATCGGTCGCTACCAGATCCACGAGATCGTCCGCGATTATTTCTACGACCAGCTCGACGACGCAACGCGGCGCGAGTACCATCGCGAGGCGGCCGATTATTATTCGCAGGTGCCGGGCGCGATCCCGGCGGTCGAAGCGATCCATCACTATATCGCCGCCGACGCGCCGGCGCGTGCCACCGAGCACCTCCTCCAGTTCGGTAGCAAACTCCTCGACGAAGGCTATGTGGAGGAGCTGGTGCCGCTGGTGGAGCAACTGAAGACCGCTGAGACCTCGATGCAGTCGAAGCTCCATCAGTTCCGCGGCGAGATACTCTTCATCGTGGGCGAATGGGACAATGTGCTCGAATACTACCACCAATGCAAGCTCCTCAATTCGTATCTCAACAGTCGCTATACGCAGCCACAGATACACCAGGGTATCGGTCGCTTGACGCGGTCCGATGCGGAATGGGAGCGCGCCCTCAGCGATATGTCCGAGACGCTCAATATCCTCCAAGATGACGTCGAGGACGACCCCGCCGGTGTAGCGGAGGTCTATCGCTCATTAGCATGGATGTTCTGGATCGATGCGAACTACGAGTATGCGACCTCGTATTACAACTACGCCGCGCAGCTCTTTGAGACCGACGGCGATATGAATGCCGCAGCGCGCACCTACCTCGAACTGGGCAATGTCTACTTCGAACAGGATGACTACGAGAACGCCGCCGAGTTCTATCGCAAGAGTACGAAGGTGCCGCCCGCGCCGGACATGCACGAACTGGCCCGGGGATATTACAATCTCGGGAACGCATTTATGATGGATGAACCCCGCAGCGCGCGCGATTGTTATGCGAAAGCACGCGAATATGCAGAAAGCATCGGCTTCGTCCGTGCAAAACCCTATATCCAGCTGGCCAACGCCCATCTCACCATGAAAGAGTTCCAGATGGACAATGCGATACGATTCCTTTCGCAGTGCATGGACCAGTTCGAGAATCTCAACGAGAGCCGTGGCATCGGGTATACGACTGCGGCAACGGCGGTATACTATCGCCAGAAGGGAAAGAAGGTGCGGGCGATGAAGCAGTTCCAGTCCGCGGTGAATATCCTAAAAAAGACGCGGATCAAGGGCAAGATCGAGGCGCCGTTCTTCATCGCGCTCCTCCTGCTTCACCTCGCGGAGCTGAGCCATGAGATGGGCCGGAACGAGGATGTGGGCCGCTATCAGCAACTGGCCACGAAATATATGGCCGAGCGCGGCGAGACCGGTGAGAAGTTCCTCCCATAATGCGACCTACCGTAATGCCACTGGCCACCTCACCACTTCGCCACACCGCCAACTCGCCACTTCGCCACACCGCCAACTCGCCACTTCGCCACCTCGCCAGCACGCCGCGCAGCATCGCCGTTCAGCACTCGTTTCTCAGCACTCGTCTCTCAGCCCGAGCTTACATTCCAGCGCGTGCACGAGGTTGACCATGGTCATGTTCACCGGGGTGGGTACGCCATGACGCGTACCGGCTGCAACGATCTGGCCGTTGATCGCATCGATCTCGGTCAGTTTCTCGCGTTGGATGTCCTGGAGCATGGATGAACGGTTCTCGTTGGTAAGCTGGACCACGGTGAGCGTTTTGTCCCATGGGTCCTGTTTGGGGAGCGTGACGCCGATCGTCTCCACGAGCGCCATCGCTTCGTTATAGATCGCCTCCATCAGTGAAAAAAGTTCGTCGTTATCGACCAGCGCGCCGTTGGGCATGCCGATGATCGATGTCAGCGGGTTGATGCAGGCGTTCACGATGATCTTGGCCCAGGTCTCGCCCTGGAGGTTGTCGGTGGTGCGGGTAGGGAACCCCGCCTCGGTGAGCACGCTCGCCACGCGTTGTAGCTCCTCATCCGTCGTCTTCGCTCCCCTCGGGACGCCGATGACCGTGTCGCCGGTGCCAGCATGATGGACGTGCCCGTTGTCCACGAAGGTAACGCCGTGACACGTGACACCGCCTATCACCCCTTGATTTCCGATGGAACTCATGATCCGCTCGATGTTGTCGAGCCCGTTCTGGAGCGAGAAGACGAGCGTGCCCGGTCCGATGATCGAGCGCGCTTCTTCGATGGCCGCGCTGGTGTCGTATGCCTTCACCGTGAGTATGAGAAGGTCCGGGGTGGACAACTCGGCAAAGTCGTAACAGGCATGGGGCGTCACTTTCAGTTCGGTCTTGCCCGTAATCGTCAGCCCCTGCTGCGCCACAGCGGTCATATGCGGCTTGCGACCGTACAGCGACACATCGTGCTCTTGTGCGAGGAGTCCCCCGACGAGACTGCCCAGCGCGCCGGCACCGAATACTAGCACGTTCATTCCGTCAGCTTAGGGGCTCCTCGTTTAAAAATGTACTGGGAGTGCGGAATTTGACCGTGCAGACGCCTTCCGTTCACGCTCCGATCGGCCGTTTTCGCATCGCGCCGCCCGCCGCCTCTCCGGGCGTCTGCTCACCGGCACACACCGCGCAAGATTTAAATTCGAAGAGGATATTGGGGTCTTGCGTCAGATACATACCGGGCCAGTAGCTTAGCATGGTTGGAGCACCCGGCTGATAACCGGGAGGTCGCCGGTTCAAATCCGGTCTGGCCCACTTCGATTTCTTCTTTTCCTCCCTCACCCCGGGGAGTTCCTCGTTTCACGGTTCGTCTTTTGTCCTTAGAAATGAATGCAGAGATCCAATTACATTACGATCTCGAACAGATCTGATATGATATGATCTAATCTAAACTGTTCTAAACTGTTCTAAACTAGGGCGGAATGCGGCGAAACCATGTCGTGCCCGCGCTCTTCCACCGTTCGTACGAACTGGAACGAACCCATCCCTCCCAGATCGGCTACACTGGCGACGGTGGCAGGCTAAAGATCGTCGAGATCGAGATCGTAGTCGAGGTCTCCTTCCATTACCTGCTGCTGCTCGTCCTCGTCCTCGAGAGCGAGTGGTTCCACCGCCGATCCCGTTTCTACTTCTTCCCTCTCGGCTCCGATCGCTTCAACCTCATCCTCGAGTTCCAGATCGACCGCTTCCAGCTCTTCCAGCTCTTCTATCTCGCCGACCTCACCTTGCGGCGCCGTCAGCTCTTCTGCGCGCAGCTCCTCCTCGTCGAGTCCACCTTCCGGCTCCATTCCCCGATCGAGGTCCATATCCAGATCCAAGTCCAAATCCAAGTCCAAATCCAAATCCAAGTCCAGCTCGCTATCGTCCTCGGTATCGAACGCAAACTCATCCTTCGCCATTCCAGCTTCAGCTTCAGTTCCAGTTTCAGTTCCAGTTTCAGTTGCAATTCCGGTTTCCTCTTCCGGCCCGCCTTCCGCTGGCGCGATCTCCGCGCCACATTCGTAGCACATCGTCGCGCCCTCGCTCAGCATGGCGCCGCAGTTCGGGCATGGGAATTCTTCGAACGCACCTTCGCCCTCGAGCTCAGCTTCGGTTGCAGCTCTTTCTTCCAGTGCCTCTCCTTCTTCCACCTCTTTTTCGCCCAGCGCCAGTTCTGCTTCTTCGATCGCTTCTTCGATCGCCGGTTCGGTCTCGCCCTCATATTCTTCGATCGCGCCCGGTAATGTTGTAGGGGCGGCTTCCGCGCCGCGCCGTCTACGGATGAGGAGCAGCAGCACGACAACGACCGCGACGACGACCACCACAATGAGTAGTACGATCGTGGTGGGGAACGGTTCCGTTCCGTCCCCGTCCTCCGCACCGGTGGGCTCCAGCGCGCGCTCCCCGTCATCCAGCGTCACCTCGCCGTCGGATGAGAGCGGTTTCGTTAGGTGCCGCGGTACCATACCGCTTTTCGTAATATCGATGCTGAGCGTCGTCCCTTTCCAGCTCATCGGCACCTCGTCAAAGCGCGCCAT
>CAZSUE010000015.1:0-18900 GCA_964609045.1 uncultured archaeon
ACAACTCCGCGTCCTCCAACGAGCGGACCGTTCCTCCGAGGATCACGAACGGGAGTATCGCAAAGATGAACCGGTGATCGATCTGGATCTCGTAGCGTTTGATGATGCGGTAGATGCCGAACAGCGCCAGTGCGAGGATGAGTCCGTAGGTGGTGGTATCCACCGGGTTATAGTTACCGTCCTCGACAAAGGTCTGGAGATAGTATTTCCAGATGAAACGGTCGTAGAACAGTTCCGGCAGCAGCCACCATCCCACACCGATCACCGCGAGGGGGACGACGACCACGAGCAACCAGATGAGTCGTTCGTGATAAAGGTAGAACTGCCCTGAGTCCCGCTGAGGGTCATCGCCGCCGATCATGGGCACCGGCTCCACACCGACGGAACGCTATATAAGCGTTCGGCAATTTCGATCGGAGCGGGTATCGGTATCCAGATGTGTCACGGCGCTTCCATTTCCATAGGGGGGAGAGTGGCTACCGCAGGTGGATGGAGACAAAATATATAAGTACGGCGATCGGAAATAGTTGCTCGTTGTCAAACCAGCCGTTGGCGTGTCATGCGAAGTATTTTTCAGCCGTCTGGATCGTGATACGACGGGGCGCGGTTGTCTACCGTCAGCAGGAACAATTTAGTAGCTCGGTCCGATCGGAACGATGGAGGAAGACCGCGATGTCACAAAAACCTCATACGAGACCGTTGGACCCGAACGGGTCGGTATCTGCCGGCGCGAGAGCGACATCGCTCTTCAACGCCCTCCTCCCGCTCCTTCTCATCGCGCTCTTCGCCGCTCTCATCTTCCTGGTCCTCTCCTCCATTCCCGCTTCAGCGGGGTCATCGACCGCGACGGATCGCGAGAGGAATAACAATATCCATACATTATTGGACGACGGGTTCGAAAGCGATCTCGGTGCATGGACGGTCTCAACCGACGATGACGGGGGCGTTGTGAGCACGGATATGCCAGACGACGATTCCTGGCCGCATTCCGGCTCACACGCCGCCTATTTCTATTCCGATTATGACAATCAGCTCGAGGAGATGACGCTGACCGCAACGCTCGACTTAGAGCACTACACCGATGTGTATCTCGAATACTACTGGCGCTCCGAGGACCTCGAGGTCGATAACGAGGCGATGCTCGATATCTACGACGGAGCCTGGCACGAAGAGGTGCGTGCCCATCAAGTCGACAACGACCGCCATAATAGTAGCGCGGGCGATTACACGCTCACACAGATCGAGCTCTCGGCCTTTTTCAATATGGTCGACGGTTTCAAGATCAGGTATCGAGTAAAGATGGAGGGGAGTTACGAGTACGACTGTTTCATCCTCGATGATGTCGAAGTCTATATGCTGAACGAGGCGCCGCAGCTCTTTACCACGCCGGTGGAACCGCCGATCGGAAATCCCGGAACGAACTTCACATTTATGACGACATACAAAGATGTGGACAACGACGCGCCCGCACCGGGTTATCCGCAAGTTGCGATCTTTCGCGACCCGGACGGATTGGACGCCATCGACGGCAGTCCGTTCACCATGATACCGGTCAACCTCACCGACACGAACTACACCGACGGGCGCACCTACAAATACGCGAAGGTACTCGACGAGGCGAACCTCGACTATACCTACCGTATCTTCGCCCAAGCGGCGCATGGGAACACCGAACCGGTGGCCACGGCGTTCGTCCGCGAACCCATGGTGGACGGATGGGAGGTGAGCTTCGACCCGGTCGACTACGACCCCGATGGTTGGCTGCAAAGTCGGACAGTGTCGTTCAGCATCACGGTCGACGACGGTGACGGCGCGGGGGTCGATACATCCACTATCGCATACTCATATTCCACCACCGGCACGGGCGCCGGCGCATTCTCGCGCTGGAAGTATGTGAACATGAGCGGAGACGCGGCATCGGTGCGATGCACTATCGTACTCACGCTCGAGGAGGGTGTGGATAATTATGTCCGTTTCCGTGCCTCCGATCTTGCACAAAACGGTCCGACCCGGTCCGATGATTATCGATTGCGCATCGATGGTGGCGCACCGAGCGTCACGCCGCTGACACCCACGAGCAACCACTGGCTGAACCACACATCGGTCACATGCTCGGTCCGCTTCGACGACCGCGGCGGGAGCGGCTACAATACGAGCGGGATGGAGTACCGGTTCACCACCGCGGGCGACGGTGCGTTCACTGACTGGATCGCGTTCGACGGTGATGCGGTCGTTCGCTCCACATGGGCGACGCGCGGCGATTCGTATGTGGTCAACCCCAACGGCTCGTTCACCTGGCTCGTCACTATCACCTTCGTCGAGGGGCGGTCCAATGCGATCCAATGGCGCGGCTGGGATAAGGCGGGGAACGGTCCGCGGGCCTCGCGTATCGTGGAGGTCTTTATCGACAGTCGCGCGCCGCAGTTTCGTAACGGGACCCCCGATCCCGCCATCTGGCAACCGCACCGTGATGTGGAGTGTTCCATCGAGATCGACGATCGGCCCGGCAGCGGCACCGACCTCGATACGCTCCAGTATTCAGTCGCCACCGCGGGACCAAACACATTCGGCCCATGGCTCGATATCGTGGTCGAGAACGACACGGCGGCGGCGTTGGCCACGGTGCACCGCGGTGAGCGCGGTGAGCGCGGGCGGGGCGAGGAGCTCGAGGAGCCGGTGCGCGTATTGGTGGAAGTGCGCTTCGAGAACGGCTCTGAGAACTATATCCGCTGGCGCGTCAGGGACCATGTCGGCAATCCATACCGCCTCTCCGAACCGCATCGGGTGCGCGTCGATGCGCAGGCCAATATCCCACCGGCGGTAGAGCTACGCTATCCACAAAACGGCACCACCCTAACCACCACCCAGCCCGTGTTTTTGTGGTCGGGATCGGACCGTGACGGGCATCGGATCTATTACGACCTCTATCTTTCGACCGACCGTGCGCTGGTGGCGGCGCATGACCACTCTGCGGCGGTGTATCGCGAGCTGAACACATCGAGGGTCGAAAATACGGTCCAGAACGGCGAGCTCTATTACTGGACCGTCGTGCCCACCGATCACCGCGATGTGGGTAGCTGTCTCGACGGTATCTGGAACTTTCACGTCGATCGCGACATGGTCAATACCGCACCGCTCGCCGAACTGCTCGCGCCGTCGGACGGTGTTACCCTGGACGCGGGTGCGATCACGCTGAGGTGGACGGGCGAGGACCCGGACGGTACGGCGATCCTCTACGACCTCTACTTTTCCACCGATGCAGATGCCGTGAAGCAGCGCGACGAGAGCACGCTCCTCGCCACCGATATGCACGAGACCAGTTTCACCATCGAGGAGAGCGAGCTGGATGAGGATGAGATCTACTACTGGACGGTGATCCCCAACGATCGTTCCGAGAGCGGCTCCTGTCCCGACGGCGTGTTTTCTTTCATCGTCGATACCGAAAACGCCGCGCCCACCGCGACGCTCCTCAGCCCAAGTGACGGTAGCGAGATCACGCCACAGACGCCGTTGGAATGGAGCGGTGCCGATCCCGACCCCGGTGACACGGAGCTGGTGTTCGACATTTATCTCAGCCAGGACCGAAGTCTGGTGGAGAAGCGTACACCGCGATCGCGCATCGTTCAAGAACAAGTGGAGACGGTGCTCGATATCTCGCACCTCGCGCAAGGTGGTGTCTATTATTGGACGGTGATCCCGTCGGACGGAAGCCGCCGCGGGCCCTGCCAAAGCGGTGTCTGGAGTTTCTCTTACAATACGAGCGACCGTATCTACGATCTCGAACTGGCATTGATCGAAGAGCGATCGGACCGCATCCTCGACCGTCTCGAACTGGAGCCAGGTGAACAACTGGCGATGATCCTGATCGTGAAGAACCACGGCAATGCACGCGATATCGTGACCATCGACATCGTAGGCAACGCCACCGCCCATCTCGAGATCGAGATCGAGATCGAGATCAACGCCGAGGAGAGCGCCGTTTTCGAGCTGGGCGCCACAGAACTGGAAGAGGTCGCGATCAATGTCACGCTGCGATCGGACGCATATGCCATCATCGACCAGTCGCCGTTCATAATGAAGATCGTCGCCCAGTCGTACGATGGGGTGACCGAGCATTCCCTCTCGATCCCACTCGTGATCGACCGGCAAACGGAACCATCAAAGATCAATGATACAAAGGACGTGGAGAACGCGTTCATCGCACTGTTCGGCAGTTTCTACAACTTCGGCATCTTCGTGCTCATCGTCCTCATCCTCTTTACGCTCATCGTCGTCGGCGCCGCGACGGCGCGGATGCATCGCGATCGGAGCTGGTCTGCGCCCGATGATGATGAGAGAGCGGGCGGCACCGCGCAGCGATCGGGAACGCTCGAGGTCGAAGTCGAAGTCGAGACCGCGGGCGGTCCTGTGTCCGCCATCAACGGGCCGCATCAACTTCAGTCGGTGCGGAACCGTCCGTCGAAAAGGGTGGTGGAAGAGCTGGAGACGGAGATCGAGTTCGAGCCGGAGATCAAGACCGGTGTGAAATACAAACCTAGACGCTCTGATAGCGGCATTGTCCATATCGATTCGAACGGCGTGGGGACCTATATCCCCAAAGAAAAGCTCGGCGGGTCGATGACACCGCGCATCGACAGCAGCCTCCGGCATAGCGACAAGCCGGTGCTCGACATCGAGTTCGAGGAGGAAGAGAGCGGGAATTGATCGCGCGGGGCATGCAGGTCGGGTAATTGGCAGTAAAATAGTTCATTCGGAAATTATATTATTCTACACCGCATTCATTTTCTTTGCCAGCCTAGCACCACTGGCTGCGCTCGTGATCGCTATGACGACGACACAAAATATTCTCGAGGCACTCGACGAGATCGAGAATCCGACCCGGGAGGAACTCAAGCGCATTGCGGACCGCTTCAGTAAGCCACTCCGATATATCCAGGCGATCCTCTATCAGAATAAACGCTTCCCCCAGGCGAAGCTGCTCCATAACCCGAAGGTGCAAACGATCCTCAAATGCTTCCATACGGAAGAGATCCTCAAGACCGCCGAGATCCGTTCTCGGGTCATGCGCACCGAGAGCGAAGAGGACCGACCGGAGGAAGGGCTCCTTTCCGCACCGTCGGAGGTGAACCTCTATTTACGCCGCCTCATCGAGGCCGGCATACTCGTGCGGATCAAACGCGGCTACTATCGCGTCACCGAGCTCTATCGCAACGAAGTCTTCCGCTCATGGGACCGCTCCATCATCGAGCGCTATCCCACGCCGTACATCTCCAACGACGATATGCTCATTACGACCTACGGGCTCGACGACGCGGTCTTTTCGCAACGCCGCCACGATGATTATACGAAGACCGTACTGCGGATGATCCAGCTCAAGAATTCCATTCAGAAGCTCGTGGAGAAGATGGTGCAGCTCAATGTGACCGTGGTCGAATCGCAGATGCACGATACCTACCTCACCGAGCTCAAGAGTCTTGAGGATGGCGCGGTGCACGAGTTCCTCAATAATAATGTCGAGTTCATCGTGTTCAATCTCGCGCGGCTCTCGTACGATCCGGAAGACCCCACCCAGCTCAGGACGCGCCTGCGTGACCTCTTCGAGGGATGGCTCGCGGTCTATCCCGCCCCGGATCATATGACACCGCCCCGGAGCGAGTTCGTCGCGCTCTACGGGAACGAGCAACGCGAAGTTGTCGATTTTATGGTCAAGATGTTGCGGGAACGGCCCATCGACGACCCCGGCGTGATCACCGTGGTCTGTCATTCGAAGAATACGGTCGGCCGCGAACTGACACATTTCGAAGTTCAGAAATAAATCTGCCAATGCCGTGGAAGGTGAGTGTCGGGTCGTTGGATCGTCAAATCGCGCGCCTCCCCAGCCGATCCAGTTCGGTTGTATCAAATTCCCGACGGGCGATCGATGGTAGCACGTCCAACGGGCAGTGGCCAGTGAGGGGGTGTCCCTCCTCGGCAACTATCGGTGCTGTAATTTTCGTTGCTCATCGTTATCGCATCTCATCTCATCTCATCTTATCTTATTCATCGAGCAGCCGCAGCCGCGCAGCGGCCAGATCTGAGTCGGTGGGCGAAAAATAGCCCTGGAAGGCGCCAGTGTCGTCGGTGACCACCACCGCCTGGGGCTGAATTTCGTCGAGCCGGTGCAATATCTCGTCGAGCGGCTCATGCTCGTTGACCTCCATGATCTCGTCGCTCATGATAGCCGTGGCCGACAGGTCGGTGGGGAGGCGTTCGTCGGCGATGGCGCGAAGGATATTGTACGGCGTGACGATGCCCTTCACACGGGTACGGTCATCGTCGAAATCTGCGATCAACACTGCTTCGTTCGGGTGCGCGAGTAAGGTCTGGACTACTGTGCTCAACGGATCGGTGCTCTTGACGAGGACGAACTCGTCGGTGATCACCATATCGTTGACTTTGAGCCGCCCCTCCAACCGCTCAGCGCTCGCCTCTCGATCCGTTCCGTTATAAATCTCGCTCTCCTCATCGTTCATTGCTCTCTCCTCCGTTCGCGAACGCATCTCACCGTGGTCCAATGTGGCACGGCATGGTATGGCATGGTACGATATGGTATAATATAGTATGGCATGGCACGGCATAGCATGGTATTATATGGCACGGCATGATATGGCATGGGGTGGCATAAGGTGGCATGGTGTGGCATGGTGTGGCGTGGTGTGGCATGGTATGGCATAAGGTGGCTTAGCACGGCATGAAATGGCCAGAGATCATTGTCGGACAGCTCCAAAACCTCCAACGGCGGCCGTCGCCTCGTCGCTTCGTCAAAAAGGGCGAGTCTCTCCGTTACCGATACTCACTCTCACTATATCCAGTATCGGCTATATGGTTTGCGTTCGTGCCAGAACGGCCGTGGATCGGGTGAGATGGGACGCATTCCTCGTTTTACGACCGATCCTCGCTCCGAGGCTGACCACAAACCCATTTCGTTGCGGTGCCAGCTATCCTAATATTTAGCCGTTATGGGCAAAACATATAGCCTAGTTTGCCCCCGGCAGGCTCATTCCAGGCAGAGCACTCAACTAATACATTTTTTGGCAAAAATCTAAATACTCAACCCTTTGAATGGAATGAGCCCGGCATCGTCTGACCCCAGCCTAGTTCTCGATCAGCCACATCCCACGGCTCACTCGATCTTTTACTCCGTTTCTTGCACTCCGAAGCGTGTCGCCATCTCTTCCGGCGCGATGATACCGATGGAAGTGATATAGCCGGTGATATACGCTGCGGGGATGATATCGAACGCTGGATTCCGTACCGGTGACTGTTCGGGTGTGATCTGTCGCCCGCCGCACCGCCGTACTTCGTCCTCGTCGCGCTCTTCGATGGGGATGTCGACTCCGGACGCGATCTGTGGATCGAACGTCCCCTCCGGGATGGCGATATAGAACGGCACATCGTTCTCGGCGGCGACCACCGCTTTTTCGTAGGTGCCGATCTTATTGGCCGCATCGCCGTTGCGCACCACCCGATCCGCGCCGGTGATCACGATATCGATCTCACCGCGCCAGAGGTAATATCCGGCCGCATTGTCGGGTATCACCGCGTGTCGGATCGAGGCTTCCGCAAGCTCCCATGCGGTGAGGCGCGCACCTTGAAGCCGCGGTCGCGTCTCGTCGACGAACACGAATGGATCCTTCTCTTGCGTGAACGCCACCCGTATCGGTGCCAGTGCGGTGCCGTACTCGAGGGTGGCCAGTGCGCCGGCGTTGCAGTGGGTGAGGATGCGATCGCCGCGCCCGATCAGTTCGGCGCCCACCTCCCCGATCCTCCGACACTGTTCGATGATCGAGCTTGCGTATGCCTCCGCCGCGCCGACAGCGTCGTCACCCGCGCCGAGCCGCTCTTGCATATACATAATGGCGTGGAAGAGGTCGTGGGCGGTGGGGCGTGTGGTGCGCAACGCGTCGGCGGCCGCATCGAGCGGGGCGCCCGTACGCTGCGCCAGCGCCATTCCATACGCAGCCGTGGCGCCGATCGTTGGCGCACCGCGCACCACCATGCTCTCGATCGCGTCGCAGACCGCATCCACGGTGGAGGCGCGATGGAGCCGTACCTCCGTGGGAAGGAGCGGCTGATCGATCATTACCACCTCGTCGTGCTCGTACCATACCGCGGGAATGTCGCATAGTTCGCCATTTAGTGTGAGTTTCATCCAGACACCTCGATCTGAGCGTTCGAGTTTTGCGAGAAATAATAATGAAAGGGGAAGAGAGGGAGGAACGTTCGTGTCACTCTTCGTCGTCTCCGCAGAGATCTATTATGGAAAGTGGTCGGCCAGCGTGGCGAGCAAGAATCCTCTGCATATGATCGTCGTGGCGGTGAAGTTTCGAGGCTTTATGATCAGAAACGGTTCGGAGCGGGGCGCTCGTCGCTGGGCGCCGGGTAAGTTTGATCGCGAGCCTCGGCCCATTGCGCCTGGAGCTGCTGGTGACAGAACTCGAGCGTGTCACCGTGCACGATCAAGCCGCGATCTTTCAAGAGTGCAGTTGGCGACTCCCGAAGGAGATAGAGACTTTTCAATGCGAGGTCGGGCTGCAGATGCTCGTAGGTATGTGGACTGATCGGCAGCTCGTGCGGTACCGTGAATGGAATTGCGCTCGCGTCCTCGTCCGGTGTGTGAACGATCACGACCGCATGGTCCGTCCCGAACCCCCGATACGCAAACCAATGGATCACCGCTTCTGGACTCGGGGTCCGCTTGCCGATACAGAGGATGGTGTTCCAGACCGGATCGTAGTCCACCACCTCGATAATATCCAACCGCGTGATACGATCCAACGGCGTTTTGTCCGCGGTGATGAGGAACCCGTTCCCATGCCGAACGCTGATACTGCCGCTGAGATTGGGATGGAGACTCCCGCCCAGGTCGCTTCCGAACCGTACGATAGAATCGATGAACCGGTTTTGGGGCGGATAGCCGTTGACAAAGAACACGGTGGGGCCGACCTTCGGTTGATCTGCCGGGTCGGTGCCGACCTCCGGCCCGGACGCCAATTGCTCGACCTCGAATGTGCTGGGCGGTGTGGTGAAGGTCCGATAATCGATACGATCGCGATCAAGATGCATGGTTTCCCTCACTTGGTTCATTCTATTTATTGCTTTATTATCAGAACTGGTAACGATTGTTGCTATCATTCGGCGCAGTCCTCGTTTTGCCACCCTGTGCGGTCGGCGATCGGTGCGTTACGGTGATATGGTAGGAGACACCACGGGCGGTTCAAAGCTCCGCAGCGCACTCCGCCGCACGACGGTAATAGGGCACGGTATTGTAGAGGCACGACGGTATCAATCGCCCATCTGGCAATGCATAATGGAGCGTGCAGCGCTGGATACGGTCGAGGTCGAAGTTATAGGCATCTTGAAAATGCACGCCGCGTACGCGTACGATATCGAGATTCTCATCGGAAAACGATCCGAACGCGCGCTGGGCGGCCAGCCGGAGCGCAGTGGTGAGCGGGACGGTATCGAGTAATTTTGCAAGATCGAGATGCCGCAGCAGCTGCGGGAAGCTCGCCGCAACGGTGGGGATCGGGTGCCCGGTGACCTCGGCGCGCTTCAGGATATGGTACGCGTCCTCGGCGAGCGCGCCGATGTCGACGATGCGCGAGAGCGGCACAACCTCGTCACCGCGCACGACGAGATAGTTCCTAAAGCCACAGTGCGGGTGTGTGGTATTATGTGCCGCATAGCCGAGGTTCGAGCTCGCCCTATTTTTGAGCACGCGTTCTGCCAGCGCGGCGATGGGCGCCAGCGTCGAGGCGGGGTGCACATCGTCTTTCTCGAAGAACGGCAATTGCTCCACGAGCCGGTCGGTGAGCGCGTCGAGGGTGAACCGTTCGGACGATCGGGTCTCATCCGTGACCGAACGGTACCGCCCCTGGAAAGTAATGGGGAGATAGGTGATGAGTCGAATGATATCGCGGTTGTCGAGCACGAACTTCAATAGCGCGCCGACCTCGTGATCGTTCACGCCGTTGGCGATGGTAGACGCCAGCCCAACCTGGAGCGGATGCGGTGTGGCGCGACGACAATGCTCGACCGCGCGCAGCTTCGTCAATAGGAGCGGTCGCCCGCGCAGTAGCTCGTAGGTGCGTTCCTCGAGCCCGTCGAGGCTGAGGATGACGCCTTGGAGCCCCGCTGCCGCGCATTGGGAGGCGAAACTGTCCTCGGTCCCCAGTCGTACACCGTTGGTGATCGCGCCGAGATATGGGAAGCCGAGCGTCGCGCCGTATTGTACCGCCTCGAGGAATGCGGGATGACAAGTCGGCTCGCCGCCGGTGAAGAAGACGGTGGGCTGGACCTCGAGCGCGGCAATATGATCGAGGACGCGACGGATCTTCGTGAGGGGGAGTTCGTACTGCCGATCGGAACGGTTCGCGCTGGCAAAACAGATGGGACATTCGAGATCGCAGCGGTTCGTGATGTCGACATAGGCGATCTGGGTCGGGGAGAGATGTGCGGGACAGAGCCCGCAGGTCGTGGGACAGGCCGCGATATCGACTTGGGGGTTGGAAACCGGGGGGCCCTCATATGCGCACGAGAGGGCGCGGTGATAGCTGTCCAGCCCGGACCAATAGACCTCTTCGAAGCTCCCGTGCGCGTCGCACCGCTTTTCGATGATCACATCGTCGCCGCGCGCCTTCAAAGTCGCCGCTATCGGGCGATAGCAGACCGGGCAGAGCGATCCGATCTGTTTGGGGAGCGATTGCGAAAGCCGGGAGCGTCTCAGCGTCATAGACGGCGAACGATTACGAGAGACGGTATTAATACCTATGTATCCCACTCTCGGTGGTTGAGGATGAGGGGGCGATCAATTCGCTGGAAATAGAGCGATTCGATCGTTCCAATACTTCCATTGTCTCATCCTCTCGCGATGGGGCTCGAACCAAAAACGGGCATTACTAGTGCATGGATCGAATGGTCCCTCTGTGCGCTTCCACAATTTTTTATTCAGGGGAATAAAGAGAACGATACCATTTCCGCACATCAGCACGAGGAGTGCTCGATGGCGTTGGTGGGACAGGCATCGACACATGCGCAACATTCGATACATTCGTCGATGTTCGGCGCCGTCGATCTCCCGTCCACCAGTTCGAATACCTCGGTGGGGCAGACCTCCACGCAATCGCCCGCACCGACGCATGTGTCGTAGTCGATCTCGATAACGATGTCCATGTCACTTTCCCATTTCTTGATTGGCATTTCTTACCACCTTCGGTCTGTGGTTCATCTCTCGACCACCGTTCGTTTCGGGCACTGCGATCAGCACCATATCCATTTCCGTACACTGGTCGATTCTTGTATCGAACGCGTTGGACCGGAACGGTCGACACATACGGCGTCGTATTCCCATTGACGTAGAAATAGTATCTTCGATATTCAGTAGAAAATTCAGTAGAAAACAGCTACCCGTCCGCCACACTTTTCGTATGGATTCCATACAAATGCAGAGGCCCGCTTTCGCGATACTCTGTCTGTGCTCGACGTTCGACAGAGATCTATGACCCGGGAAATATGGTGCGGTTATTCGTGGTCGAGCCCTTAGGCGAACTCCTCGACGCCTTCGTCCTCCTCTTCTTCCTCTTTGGCGAAGATCCGTCTCGTCGCTTTCTGATAGCCTTCCCAGCCAAAGATGAAATTGAGGATGATCGCCACGGGGACGAAGATCAACGCGGTGACCGCCACGATACCGTATATCGAATTGAACTCGATACTCGACGAGATCAGTGGCGGAGCCAGTGCGATAATACCTTTGCTCAGTGCGAGTACGCCGAAGGTGATCCCGAAGACGATGGGGATGATGATCGCCGAGCCGATAAAATAGGAGCGTCCGACATCCTTGATCTTGAAATCTTTCACATTCCATGTGAGGACGAACTGCTCCATCTTATCGAACCGCACGGTGGCGTGTGCCAGCTCGATGTACCAGAGGAACGCCACGGCGAACACGAGTACCTGGACGAGCATCGATAATAGGACTGAAAGCTCGATGCTCGCTGCTTCGATGAATTCGTGGCTCATGAACGGACCGAATGCGGCGGAAAGGACGATACATGCGATCGAGGCCGCCAGTGTAATATCCTTGAAGGTGAACCGCGCCTCTTCCGCTTCCTCCAAACTGAGCTTGATCCATATTCCCAGCATCCCAACACCGATAGCGCCGGCACCGAATACGAGCGAGAGGATCTGTCCCGTATTCTCCATATCAAGTCCGCCGGAGAAGGTACCGATCACGAATTGGATCACGACGGTTACGATCAGCATCACCGTTGCAAAGACCCGGATGGTCGTGACGGCCGAGCCGTTGGGCGGTTCGATCCTGCCCGTGCTCGTCTTACGGTCACCCTCGCCCCTCCCATCGGTGGGTGGGAATGCGGGCGCGGGTGCGCCTTGCGCACCTTCTTGTTGCGGGCCAGTATCTTGATTCCCGTTCGTCATGGATATCACTGTCGTTATCGGGTTAATGCGAATGAGATGGATTCTCGTGCTAGTAATTCTCTGCCTGCAGCAGCATCTGTGATATCGGCTGGTGCGGTCGCCAATCGACGACGCGTACACCGTATCCACGCAACTCGTTGATGAGGATGTCGCGCTCGAGCTTCAGCACATCGTATGCGACCGGGTCCACATCCTTGACACGCTTTTTACGGCCGAAGAGCCCTTTCTCGCCGACCTCTTTCTCGCGCTCCTGCGCCAGTTGCTCGAACTCGATAGAGTTCGGAGAGAGGACGGTGACATCGAACTCGAGCACACACATCTCCGAGACGGCACGCCTGATCGTCTCGTCGTCTTCCAGCGGCGATATGATGATCACCGGCGATTTCCGTGGCATGAACGGGATCACTTCCTCGACGATGCCCTTGAGCGGGATCGAACCGGCGGGCTCGGCCTGTGCGATACCGGTCAATATCTCGAAGAGCTGTTTCTTCCCCGTCCCTTTCTTGATCGAAAGCACCTTGTCGCCGTAAACGACGAGGCCGACGCTATCACGGCGCCCGAGAAAGAAATTGGTCAGCGTCGCTGCACAGCGTGCTCCGTAGATATGCGGATTCGCCGCCGTGGTCCCATAGCTCGATGCCTCACGCGCGTCGAGGACGATGGTCACATCGGAGACGCTTTCCCGCTCGTGCTCGTTCACCAGCAGCTCGCCGCGCTTCCCGTACGCTTTCCAGTTGATGTCCTTGAAGGGATCGCCGGGATGGTATTCGCGGATCGAGAAGAACTCGGCGCCCGGCCCCGGCATCTTGACGCGCACCTCGCCCGGATACATCTTCGGCTGCTTGGACTTGATCTTTAGATGCTTGATATCGTCGGTGCGCGGGAAAACCGTGAGCGTGGTCTCGTATTCGACCTTCTGCTCCTTGTAGAAGAGATTGAACGGGTCGTGGGAGCGGAGTCTGACCGGTCCGAGATCGTAGACGCCCTTGATCGGAGTTTTCACGGTATAGCGCATTGTGGTCTCCGATCTCGGTTTCAGATTGACATAGGTGTAATTGCTGCCGTCCGTTACCTCCATGACCTCTGGGAGGTTATCGGAGACCTCGACGAAACCGGATTTCAAACCCTCGTTCTTGAGCTTGAGTTGAACATTCACCCGACCGCCTTCGAATATCTTCTCGTTGGAGGTCTTTCGGCGCGGTTTGAGCTTCGATTGCGTATTGAGGAAGACGCTGAGCGTCGCAACGGAAAAGATCGCAATCGTGGTCGCGATCAGTTGAAGACTTCGCGCCATCAACCCGACGAAGAGTAATGCGATGGCGAGAACGATCATGAGTATCGCTTTACGGGTCCACATTGAGATACACCTATCGTGATTATAATGATCGAGAGTTGGGTGAAGTGTGAAATGTGATGTGTGAAGAGTTCTGAGTAATGATTCACGGTGAAGAGGAAAGAGGAAAGGAGGTAGAGTGGAGATAGAGTGGAGGTGGAGGTGGAGGTGGAGAGGAGTTGGTTCGTGTCTGTATATATGTGTGATCATTATGGCACTGAAAGGGCGTTTGCTCCCCGTCGAGCGGTGTGGGACCGCCGACGGAGAGCATGAGCACCCTCGATCCTCCCGTGGTGCCGAATGAGTAAAACGAGAGCAGCCCACGGAACCGCTCTCGTTACGCGTTGCGCAGTGTTCGTGTTCGGCTCTCGCCTCGGCGTCAGCGCTTAGATCCTAGGTCTTAGATCTTAGATCGCGGGTACGGGCACCTCAGCGAGGATCTTGTTCAGGATATCCTCGGGAAGGACACCACGGATCCGCGGTTCCGGCTTCAGAACGATACGATGGTTCAACGCTTGGATGACCACGCTCTTGATATCGTCGGGTGTGATGAAATCACGCCCCGCCATCACCGCACGTGCACGTGAGAGCTTGAACAATGCGAGTGATCCACGGGGACTGGCCCCGACGACGACACGCGGGTCTTCACGGGTACGGGTCACGATCTCGACGATATAGGTGAGTATCGCGGGATCCAGATGCACCTTCTCGATGGTCTGCGTAATATTGCTAAACATTTCCGGTGAGGTGACCGTGTTGACGATAACGTCATCTTGCATGCGCGTCATACGCCGTATGAGGATCTCGCGCTCGTCTTCACGACTGGGATAGCCCATGGACATCTTCATCATGAACCGATCAAGCTGCGCCTCAGGGAGCGGATAGGTCCCTTCCTGTTCGATGGGGTTCTGGGTCGCCATCACGAGGAACGGTTTCGGCAGCTTGTGCGTCACACCTTCGATGGAGACCTGTTTCTCCTGCATCGCCTCGAGCATCGCCGCCTGTGTCTTCGGCGGTGCACGATTGATCTCATCTGCGAGGATAATATTGGCAAAGATCGGCCCGGGCCGGAACTTGAACTCGTTCTCCTTCTCGTCATAGATATACGTCCCGGTAATATCCGACGGAAGAAGATCGGGGGTGAACTGGATACGCCGGAACTTGCATCCGAGCGAATCGGCGAATGTCATCGCCATCAGCGATTTTGCCAGCCCCGGGAAATCCTCGAGCAGCACGTGGCCGTTGGCGAGGATCGCCAGCGAGATGTCTTCTAATACGTTCCGTTTCCCGATGATCGCCTTGGCAACCTCGTCCATGAGTTGGTTCATCGTCGATGAGACTTTCTTGATCTCGCCTATCGATGCACGTTCTTTGGGGCCGGGTGCGCCGCGGGGCGGTCGTGACGGGCGTCGTCCGGGGCCCGGACCGCCGGGACCACCGCGTGGCGGTCCACTGCGGCCACCGGGTCCAGATCGGCCCGGCGGGCCGCCGCGCTGAGATGGTCCGGGACCAGAACGGGGGCCCTGTCTCCCGTCCGGTGGTCGTCTACCGGGGCGGCCGCCTGGACCTGGACCGGGGCCTCCCTTTTGTGGCGGACGCTGGCCTGGGCCCGGGCCAGAACCCGGTCCGCCGGGACCACGTTTCCCACGAGGCGCTCCCTTTCTTTCAACCCTGCCATTCGTCATGTTTATCAACACCTGTTTTGAGTCTGTTATTGGTAACAATTACGTCTTGGTCTGTTCCTGTTGCTCGTTGTCGGTACATTTTGAGTTCGCTGTCAATAGCTATCTTCTGTGTCCGCTTCTCGTTCATTATGGTATAGTAGATTATGGATAGATAGTGGTAGTAAAGTATGGTATTCGTTGATCGTATGGAATGGGTGGTTGTTCCACCGGCTCCAGAGTTCTATTACGTCCGGTCAGATACGTTCAACTCGAACTGAACCCGATCAACATTCTTGCGTGAAATCATCCGTCCTTTATGTAATTATGGCCTCCAGCACCTCGCCTCTATCGATGGTCAGGACCAGGATTTGATCCGGTTATAGAGATTCTGTAGCCCAGATGTATCGTACATCTTATTTTCGTTCGATACGAATTCGGAGAGTACGGGGTCGTCGATGATAGACGAGACCTCGTCTTGCTTGAGCGTATTGAACTCTTCAGGCGATAATCCGCGCGATAGTCGCGCTTTCTCGAGCATTGCGCGCCGCATTCGTACGGTCTGCAACGACGGGGTTTGTGGCATCGAGGCACGGTGCTTCGGGCGATTGATATTGAAATGGTGGATCCAGCTCTCCTTGCCGCGGATAAAGCTGTAGAAGATGAAGATGCCGACACCGACACCGGCGATGAGGAAGGCGAACCAGATCCAGTTCGAGGTGAGAAGCGCGACGAACCACATGGAACTGGCGATCGGTGTGACGAACCGATCCTGCGCATGCCGCGATTCATCGATCACGACCACGCCACCCTCGGGCAAAAGGTAATGAACGAGCGCAACACCAAATTCGAGATTATCGTAATCGCGTTCGCCGTCGCCGTCCGGTCGACCATCGCCATCCTCGTCGGGGGTGAGCTGCCCGCGACTATCGAGTTCGTCGATCTGGATCAGATTGTTCGTAAAGATGCTACCGTCGGCGATGAAGATGATGCGCCCCATTTCCTGTCGCGTCTCCTTATCGATGGTCACATCGCATTCGTCACATCTCCTTGCCGCGGGGGAGATCCCCTCGCCGCATTCGGGGCAGACCGTGATCTCGACGATGACATTGATGGGGCCAAGTTCGTCAGCGAGATCGTTCGAAGCTCTTTCGCCGACCTCGGGGAGGGTGATCACGCCGTCGCCGTTCATATCGACGAAGCTGTTCTCACTCCCGCGCGCAATGACGCGTGATTTGGGTGGCGCGTCATCGCCGCCGGTGGGGATATAGAGACCGGTGGGGCGATTGAGCACAATATCGAACGGCATGATGTCCTCGTCGATGAGGCCATCGCCGTCGTTGTCGATACCGTCGAGCAGCTCTTCATTGACGCCCTCGCCGCCCTCATCGATGCGGCCGTCGCCGTCGTTGTCGATGCCGTCATTATTATAGGGATGACCATCATCGTCATCATCGTCGTCGAGGGGGTCCTCGTCCACATGCGGCTCGTCGGGATTGGGCTGACCGTCACCGTTGAGGTCGTCTTCGACCATGTCCCAATCACCGTCGTCATCGATGCCGTTCACCGGGTCTTCGTCGATGAGGCCGTCGTGGTCGTTGTCCTCGTCCAAATACCCGTCATGATCGCTGTCAACGCTCAGTTTCGCGGACAAGGTTGTGAAATTGGTATTGCGGACGAACTGCCGATCGACATAGAGGCCGTTAAAGAACGCCACATCGAACCGACTGGCGAGATCGTTGGCATACCCGAAATCGTCTGCGACAATGGCGGTGCCACCGTCCGTGACGAAATCTGCGATCGCGTCGATCTCACTGCGCGAATACCGCTTCTCCACGCCGGATACAACATAGAGCGACTGTTGTGGGTCCATCATCCCGCGGATCGAGGATGGCGACGAAAGGAGGCTCTTGACCGTGTAATCCTCATCGTCCGCGATCTCGTTCCGAAAAATACTGATATCGTCGTAATGCGCTTCATCAGCCTCGTCGACCTCGCCATCGCCATCATTGTCGATACCGTCGTTGTCGCCGGAAAATTGTGAGAGATGGGTCGTCCTCTCGTTGAGCGTCAGCGGATAGATGAGGAAACCGATGATCACGATGAAAATACATAGGATAGATAGGATACGTTTCAACATCCTAGCACCTGATTTTGGTAATTTGTAAATTTGATTTGATTTGATAGTACTCATTTCGAGTGCGGAAGATGACGATCCGGTCGGATCGACCACCAACGATCTCGACCACCGCCCGCCTCACAAGGAGACAGATCGGCATTTTACAACTATGCCAGAGATCGCGCTCGCATATTCATCCGTTTATATTTAGTGTTTCTGGTTTGTCCTGTTCGGATGGAGATCATATTCCATTTTTCGCTGCATATCGAAAGATTCGTCGACCGCGTCGCGTTCAGTCACCACCTTCCGACGATCGCGCCGGGGGCAGCTCCGGTTCCTTCGAACCGCTCTCGCCCTCGGTGGGTGGCAGCCCCGTGCCGCCTTCTGGCCCTTTCGGACCACGGGGCGGTCTTGGCCCCGGCCCCGGTCGGGGACCGGCGCGTGCGGTGCCGCGCCCGCTCGATGGCGATCGTCGACCGGGTCCGGTCCCGGGCCCCGGTCCTTGGCCGCGGCCGGGTATTTTACGCTCGGGCGCGCCGCCCTTGGCGCCACCAGCACCCTCTTGGACCACGATCTCCTTCGGGATGAACTCGTCCTCCGCCTTTTTCATGCTGGCGCGTGCCTCTTCTTCGTCGACGATGATCTGCTCCAGCGAGTCCTCGATGCGCCTTAGCGCTGCGATCGCTGCGTCGCGTTGCTCCGGCCCCATCTCATGGGTCGAATAGCGCGCCTCCTCAAGCAGTGAGAGGAAATCGTTCATACTCTTGCGATCCACCGGCAATGCGGCCTTCACCGCCACCTCGAACTCGCGAAAGGTCTCAGATTCGCGCTTCAGGAAGCCATATCTCCGAAGATGGAGCGCGAGTTTTTGATAGCACTGGAAGATCGTCGCCGTGTATTCGTTCCCCGCCACGAGCCGATCGGCCGCACGATGGATGATGCGTTTCATGCCCCTGATCCGCATGCTCTTGCGGACGGCGACGACGACGAACGCGACGACCACCACACCGATCACAGTGAGGACGATGTAGAGTATGATCTCCGAATACTGTCGCTCTTCCACCGGTTCCGGGTTCTTAAACTGCATATAGCTCTTTCCGGTGGAGCCACGCAAATGATCGTTCGGCTGGTCGTCGAAGCTCGCAGTGATAGTGATATTGAGATTGTAGTACATCTCCTCCAGCGTACCGTTCTCATCGAAGGTGCCGTTGAGTTCCGCGCGACCCACCGCGTCGGTCTCGATATAATACGCTTCTGCCAATTCCACGCCGTGCTGGGGTACGCGCGTATAGAGGGTGAGCTTGACCCGC
>CAZSUE010000016.1:0-2371 GCA_964609045.1 uncultured archaeon
CGCTCTGGTTAGGCACTGTGAGAACGCGACCTCCCGCGAAGGCGCACTCGTCCGCCCGTCAGCTTCACAGGGAGCCGCGTCCCACCGTCACTGTTAAATGAGCGGGAGAACCTCTCTCTTCTTCGCCACCCGACCGAGAGAATGGGAGGGCGTGAGATGGCTGGATCGTGCAGGGGTTCTCAATAGACTTTAAAGACGATCGCACGGCTCTTCTAGATATTTCCGGCCACTCGCCGCTTGAAGCATAATACCCCACGCCAGATCGCACGATGAGAAGAGAAACGGAGGTTGAACGACCATGCTCGAGATCATGCTGATCGGAACGGAACTGCTCGACGATTACTACGGCGCACTCCCATCGTTCTACCACGAGATGTTTGCAGCTTTCGGGCGGACATTCGCCGCGACGCGGAGCCGTATTTCGCGCATCGGCATCGTCCCGGACGACCGCGGCGCCATCGTCGGATGGCTGCATGAAGCCCACGACCGTGGCAGCGACCTCGTGATCACCGTTGGCGGGTTGGGGCCGACCCCCGACGATATGACCAAGAACGCGATCTGCACCTATCTCGGCGACGAGTTGGTGCTCGATCCGGACGCGCGCGTGTCCGTGGAGGCGTTCTTCCGGCAAAAGTTCGGTCACGAGCTCACACTGGAGGGACGGCGTCGGCTCTTCGCGCTGGTCCCTTCCAGCGCGGAGGTGCTCCCCAGCATCCACGGCGCGGCGCCGGGGTTCTATATCCCGCCGGGTCGCGACCGGGTGGCGATCATCGCCCTTCCGGGTGTGACCTATGAGGCGACCGGCATCCTCGACGACCACGCCCGGGCGTATCTCCCCGCGGACCGACCGGAAGACGAGACCGAAGCGGTCCTCCGGTTCGAGAATGTCCCCGAGATGGAGCTGGCCACGATCTTCGAGAAACTGGACTGTGATCGGAGCGCGTTACGGGTGGGCACCTACCTCGAAAAGGACGAAGATGGTGCGTTCTCTATCGTGCGCGTCGTCCTCAAAGGCGCGCCGGAGGAGGTGGAGGCCGCCGGTGCGTTTTTGCGCGAGAAGATCGGGGCTTGGCAGCGCGCGAACCCGCACTGGCGACGGGACTTTGCACGGGACGAACGGGCGGAACGGGCGGAACGATCGGAGCGATCCACTGTGGATTAGCCGAGAAACAAATAGCATAATGAAACGAAAGCGCTTATTTGCAAGATGGGTGAAGATCTAAGTGGCCATGCGTCGGCCTCAAATCGGCCCAGTGCCCAATCTCAAATCGCATCCTCCAATGCCCATGAAATAAGGCGTCCTTTGCGAGGTGGGAACGGCCTTTTATTTCAAAGGAAATATACGAAAAACAAAGGAGGGCCCAAACCCCAGTCCCTATGCCCCTATGTCCCTATGTCCCTATGTCCCTATGTCCCTATGTCCCCAACCCCCAGTGGCTTCCCACACCCGCATCGAAATTGCAATATACGCGACGCACCATCGATCCCATGGGGCGCCCCGTTCGGGCGGAACGAGACATATGTGAGAGGTGCGATCGATCATGCGCTATCTTATCGGCACCAGCGGCTGGCAGTACGACGATTGGATCGGACGGTTCTACCCGCGCCATCTCGCCGATGCGAAACATCGCTGGCTCGAGTATTACGGGCAGTTCTTCGAGACCACGGAGATCAATAGCAGTTTTTACAATGTCCCGTCCGAGCGCGCGATAGCCGCGTGGATACGGAAGGGAACGCGCATCTGCAAGGAGCACCCGTTCGAGTTCAGCCTCAAGATGCATCGTGAGGTCACGCACGAGGCGTTCGTCGATGTCGACAACGACCGCGTCCTCGAACTCGCCACCGCGTTCGAAAGGCGCGTCTGTGCACCGCTGGCCGATGAAGGACTCCTCGGGGCGGTGCTGATCCAGCTTTCGCCCTATGTCCAGCTACGACCGAAGAACCGCGACGCATTATTGGCGCTCTTTTATCGGCTCTTCGCATCGCTCGATACAGGGCGATACGATTACGCCGTGGAGTTCCGGCATCGGAGCTTCCTCGGCGAGCCGCATTATATGCTCAAAGAGGCGGTGCAAAAGGTCCTCGACGAGTATCGCGTGGCGTCGGTCTCCACCGACCAGCCCGGCTTTCCCTGGACGCGCCATAACGAGGTGGACCACGCCTATATCCGGCTCCATGGACGGAACCAAGATATCTGGTTTGCGCGCGATCTCGACCCCGACGATGACCCTGAGGGGCGGATGAACCGGTACGATTATCTCTACAGCGATGCGGAGCTGAAGGTCCTCCGCCCGCGGTTCGAGAAGATCGGCGAGCTCGCCGATCGGGTTCGCATCTACCTCAACAACCACCCCCGTTCTAAATCGGTGGT
>CAZSUE010000016.1:2381-18884 GCA_964609045.1 uncultured archaeon
GTGAACGCATTCTCGCTCATGGACCTCCTCGAGGTGGAGCATCCGCCCATTCCGGAGATCGATCTCGACGGTGGCGAGACGGAGCAACGATCGATCTTCGATTACGCACAGTGAAATTGCAAGTGAATTCGATCATTTCCCCTTTCTTCGCGGCGGCTTCCGGTAGATACGTTCACGACCGTTATGGATGAGGAACTGTTGCTTTCCTGCGCCGACGAGCGTCTCCGTCTTCCCGATCACGAGGTAGCCGCCGGCGTTGAGCGCCTGGAAGAACTGTCGAAAGAGCCGTTCCTGCATCTTCTTCGAGAAATAGATAATGACATTGCGGCAGACGATGAGATCGAAATGCGCACCGGTCCGATGCCGGAAGAGGTCGCGTACGCGGAACCGTACCAGATCCTTGATCTCCTCGTTCACATGGTAATCGGTGCCGTCGAAAAGGAAGTACCGATCCAATAGCTCCGGTGGGACATTGGCGAGCTGGGCCGGTTGATAGTTGCCGCGTCGCGCCCTCGCCAAACTCGTCTCGTCGATATCGGTGGCCACCACGGTGACGATGAAATGCTCGAACTCCTCGCCGAGGAGGTCGCGAATGATCAATGCAAGCGAGTACGGCTCCTCGCCGCTGGCGCATCCCGCGCTCCAGAGCCTGATCACGCGGCGGTTCGCTTTCACCTTGTGATAGATGATGAGCGGGAGGACCTCATCCGCCAGCAGTGCGAAGACGGTGGGATCGCGGAAAAAATGGGTCACATTGATGGTGAGGTTCTCGAGGAGCTCGCGGTACTCGGACGGGTTCTTCCGCAGCAGCCGATGATACTCGGTATACGATCGGCAGTCGTGTGCGCGCATCCGTACCGAGATGCGGCGCTTCAGATACTTCGTCTTATACTGGTGGCAATCCAGCTTCGTATTCTTGAAGATACGATCTTTCAAAAGCTTGAAGGCGCGTTCGCCTTCATCTTCTTCGTCATCGGTGCCCGCGGCCAAAGCAATCCGTCCGTTGGCGTCGTGCTCCCCCCAAGGGGTTCCAGCTGTGGTCCGGTGCCGAGCGAACGAACACTGAAGTGGGAGAGCATAAACGAGAACGGTAGGAAAGGCGCGCTATAAATATTGTTCCGACGCGGTGACCAGCGGTTGCCCGATGCAATGTATTCATAGTTTCGGCTCTGACGAAAGGTTGACGAGGAGCCATTTCTCGTTTGATGTAGCGTGCTGCACCTAGCAATATTTGGCTATGCAGCGGGTGGACGAGCGATGCTTCAGCGAAACCAGTGGCTCTATCAGTCCGGGGCGCGGCATGCAGGGGAGTCCGTGTGGCGCCCCAGCGCCGCCGCGCCCTCTTCGATCAATTAACTATATATTTAACTATAGATATTTGTTCGGTTATATGATGAATGAGTATCGCGGGGCTCAAAATTGATGGAAAAAGTGGGTGGCTCATTTTAGGCAGAGCACCTAATTAATACATTTTTTGGCAAAAATCTAAATATTCAACCCTTTGAATGGAATGAGCCGGGTCAGTTTTCAGCGGGGATCCCAAAAGATCACTCAAGATCAATATGAATAAGGTTGGGTATTAAATTATGAGTATTGACAATTTTGATAAACAATTCGAAAGAATAGACAATATTTTGTCTAAGGCTGACAAAGATAATATATTAGAAGTGCTAAAAAGGTGGAGAGACTATTTGGATAAAGTGTTAACGTTTCCTTTTGATGCGCTGATCCAAGGGGATATGGATAAGGGTCCGCTAAATTCTGGCGATCAGGTGAGTGTTAAAAAAATTGAAATGATAGACGATCTCTATGGAATAATTATCGAATTAAGACTTGGACGGAAAAAATTCCATCATCCATTGGATGATGTAGAGGTAGTCGATAAGGACTCCCCTAATCAACAACCCCTCAACGATTATTCTGTTTGGATGGCCAATCATTGATGACGGCGATCAAAACACATGGCAGTTGGACTTCGATCGCTCCCATGACATGGGAAAACGAACTCGTCCGACGCCCTCTTTTGCGATAGACCGAAGCCGAAAGTGTATAGTCCCGAAAGCGAAAGAGTTAACTGGTCTCGCGGCGTTATAGCGCATCTATCCAGGTCGAGGTCCATCATTCATTTTTCGCCCGGTGCCAGAGGTCTCATATGGTATTAGTCTGTCCGAATTGTGGTGCACAGATCCGCCTCTGGGAGAAACGCTGCAGCCATTGTGGCGCTCCCCGTCCCGACGACCGCGAGGTCTATCATCCCGACAAGGAGGCGGTACGGCGGACCACCGACCATCATGCCGAACGGGCGAGGAGGCCGTCGCAGACGCCGAGCGTATCTCCCGACACCGAACGCCTCAGAGGTCGCGCGAAGGGCAAACTCCCGCCGGAGAGCGGGATCAGCTTCGACAAGAAGCACGAGGACGGCTGCCACGAATGCGGTGGGACGGGCGTTATCGAGGGCGTGCTCCCCGCGGATGAGGAAGACCCCGACCGGATCCCCTGTAACTGCATCAAAGGGAAATGTATGTACTGTAAAGGCACCGGTGTCTGCCCACGCTGCGACGGCGCCGGAGGGAATATCTGGGGCCCCTGTCCGCTCTGTACAGGGTCGGGGAAGTGTCCCTACTGCGGTGGCGACGGGGGCTGCCCCACCTGCAAGGGGTCGGGCTTCACTCGGCCGGCCTGGGTGCCGTGCCCACGCTGCGGTGGGAGCGGCGAAAAGTATCCCAAGAAATGGCGGCGAGGCCCGCCGCCGGACGACCTCGACCTCGACGCCGACGTTGACGATTGACGATTGACGACCGATGAGTGGCATCGACAGGGAAGTCGAGCATACCATCAACCCCCTTCCCGCTCACAGAGAGATGAATGGTGGATAGAACCGTTGTCTCAAGTGACAGATCGTAACCGATAACCACAATACAAATAGCTACCGATACCATCCCCCATTATAGATCGACGATCACCCTCCACACTGGTGATCGCACCGATCGCAGCGGTGGTGTGAAGCGGCCAACGCATATGCGCCAAGGGCAGGGAAACGATGACAAACGCGAACGGTGTACAGTTCAAAAAGAAGATATTCCTCCTCGGTGACGAAGCGGTGGGGAAGACCAGTTTGATCCGGCGGTTCGTTGTCAACGAGTTCAGCGATTCCTATATCTCGACCATTGGAACGAAGGTCTCGAAGAAGGAGGTGACGATCGCGCATCCCGACCACGATGGTGCAGCGATCTCGGTGACGCTCATGATCTGGGATGTCATGGGGCAACGGACCTTCGAAACGGTGGTCTCGCGCTATTTCGAGGGCGGTGAGGGCGCACTGCTCGTATTCGACCTCACGCGGCGCAATACCCTGCGGAGCGTGGCGCGATGGCGGCACCACCTCTTTGCACGCGCCGGCGAGGTGCCGGTCCTCCTTCTCGGGAACAAGGCCGATCTGACCGATGAGTTCCGTATCTCGCGCGACACCGTCGACCGTGCCACCGAGCGAATGGATACCTCGTTCCTCCTCACCTCGGCAAAGACCGGGCTCAATGTCGATAAGGCGTTCCACACACTGGCCACGCGAATGGCGCGTGAAGAGCTCGCGGCCATGGCGAAAGAGTAACAATGTAAAGGGTAAAGGGTGAAGAGTAAAGGGTAAAGAGGCTGACTGGCAACCCATTTCGTATCAGGTGCCCGAAGTTTTAGTACTTGGGCTTTTCGGAAAAAAGATAAATAGAGGCTTGGCCACGCCCGAGTTATCTGTCAGCCACTAAAGAGCGAGGACTTGGGGAGAGCGATCACATCCCTACTGGTTTACATTACATTCCATTTCGCTCTTCATACTGAGCCGTTGCTCTTGGCTGCCTACACTTCACCCTTTACTTTTCCTTCCATCAATGGATATAGATCCGATCGATGTCGAAGTGACGGCTGACCACCTTCGTCGCCAGCCGCAAATGACGCCCACCCTTCCCGATAGCGCGCCCTTTGTCGCTCATGTCCACATCCACATTGGCGATACGCGTATCGCCGCGCGTGCGGATCGAAATATTCTTGACCTCGACCTGATGGAACACATTGCGGATGAACGCTTTTTCATCGTCTGCGTATTCGACGATCTCCACCCGTTTCTTGACGAGATCTTTGAGGCGACGGATATTATCCCCGCGCCGGCCGATCGCTTGCCCGAGCTGGCCGGGCTCGACGATGAAGACCAGCTTGTCATCACCGTCGATACAGTCCTTGATATGCGCTTTGGTCACGCTCTCGGCGAGGGTGATGTAGCGGAGATGATCATCCGTCAGCGTGACCGTCATGGCTTCTCCTTCCGTATATTGTAGATACCAGAATCGCCGGGATCGATAACGGCCAGCGACGAGACCGCGAACGGTTTGCCGCACATCGATCCAAGCTCGATGTTCGTCCCTTCGTACTCGTATACATTGGTATCGGGGTAGCGGTCCAGTGCGGAGAGCTTCTCACGCGGACAGTTCCTCGCGAGCACGACGAGCCCCGCCCGACCGGACCGGATTTCGTCGTTGGTCTGTTTCGCACCGAGATAGACGCGCCCTGTGGAGATGGCTGAGCGTAATGCACGTTTGAGATCCATTTCTTCATCCTCCTACATCGTCAATAGCAAATGTCAATTGCATGGGAATACAGTATTGGATTAATATGGAAAACTAAGGGGCTGGGGAATTGGGCCGTTGGGGGGTAAGCCACCCTGCCCCACTTGTTTTTCCGTTGGCTTGGCTGAGATAATTGGTCCTTCACAGCGGTAGCAAATAGATTTTTCATTCGTCGTTCCTACTCTTCTGTCGCGGGCATCTCTTCTTCCGGCGGATTCATCGGTGGTGGTGGGGGCATGAACGGCTGCACACCCTCTTGCGGCTTGTACACGAGGTTCACCGCACCGGTGCCCAGCGTCACGGGCTGACCCACGATAATGTTCTCCGCCACACCGTCGAGCGTGTCGATCTCGCCGGTGATCGCCGCACGGAGGAGATGGGCCACAGTGATCTCGAACGCAGCCCGCGCGAGGATCGAGGTCTTCTTCCCCGAGATGCCGTGGCGACCGATCGCCTTCATATCGCCGTCGCAGGTCATTACATCTGCCACCAGCATGATATGTCGGATATCTACGGTCAACCCCTGCTCTTGGAGGGTATCGCGCGCTTCATTAACGATCGCGTTCCGTGCCGCTTCGATCCCGAGCACCTTGTTGACCTCGACAATACTGTTCGAGCTCGTCTGGGTCGCATCCACACCTTCTATCTCCAATACCTTCTTCAGGTTGGAGCCTTCGGTGTAGAGGACATAACCTTCGGTTTCGCGCCGGATGATCGCACGCTTGATCTTGTCGAGACCCTTGATCTTCGTGTCACGGATCGACTCGACGAGCGACTGGAGCGATTTGAAGCTTGACTCCTTTTGCGTCACCGTTATCGAATCTTGCGTATAATCGACATTATAGCGGTCCCGGCGCGATTTGTCCAGCCGTTTCGTGATATCCTCCAATATGATATTCTTGCGTTCGAGCGCTTTGCGATCCGGCCGGATGATGATGCGCATGTTCTGCACATCGGTCTCGATAGCTGCGATATTCTTGACCTTCGTGATCTCGACCTCCGATACGATCCGCTGGACCGCCTCGCGATCGTTGCGCAGCTCTTCTTCGATATGGATCTCCATCATCGGTGTGGACGGCACACGCCGCGCATCGACGATCTCGATGAGCCGCGGAAGCCCTAAGGTCACATTGATCTCCGCCACACCCGCGTAATGGAAGGTCCGCATGGTCAACTGCGTGCCCGGCTCGCCGATGGACTGCGCCGCAAGAATGCCCGCCGATTCGTGCGGGTCGATGCGGTGCTCCATATAGCGCTGATTGGCGCGTTCGATGATCTCCTCGAGCTGCGTGGGCGTGTAATCCCGTGTGAGGAGGAGCCGTGCGAGGTCGTCGATCATCTTCTCGTGGAGCCAGAGACCGTGATCGCGGAGGAAGGTGCGGATCTGGTAATGGTTCTCGAGGATCGCATTCAGCGTCTCGTCGTCGTAGCCTTCGGGTGCATATTTCTCGCCGAGATGGCGGAGCACGAACTCCGGGAACTCGTAGCCGAGCGCTTCGAGCAGCTCCTCGATCTTCGGGCGGATGGTGGGGACCTTGCGCTCGAGCGGACTGCGCGCCTTCTCGAAGAGAAAGCTCGGTTCGATGGGGACCAACGCATCGCCGGGGCCGACACCGGGACCGGTCTTGTGGGGGTAGACCCTGATCTGGGTATAGTTCCGCGCCGACTTCACCATTTTACCCTTCACATTCTTGAACTCGGTGAGGTCCATCTTCCGCGGCAGCGGGCGCAAATTCGTCACTTTGAGGAATGAAGTATATTGCTCGGATATGAACTCGTTGGGGATCAATTTGATATCCGGCGCATGCGCAGGCTCCTTCATGGATTTGATCGTGTCGATGGTCGCCTGGTACATCACGCCCTCGCTCTTGATGTAGATATAACCGATGATCGGGAATTTGAACCGCTTCGGGTTGATGGGGAAGCTGGTGCCAAACCATGCCGCCGGATGGGTCTTGAGGAACTCGATATACTTTACCGGCAGCTCCCGTTTGCTCACGCTCCAGATCATCCCTTTCTTATAGACCTCCGGCGGTGTGGCCGAGGGGACACCTTTGGTCAAATAGTCGACGAACTCGTCCTTCTCGCTCTCGGGGAGGGTGATGCGTACGAACTGGAAACCGGGTTTCAAGCGGTTCCCCTTCGTTAGCTTGTCCACTACGGTGAACCTGCTCGCGGGTATCGCGTTCGAAAGCGGCCGGATCAGATTCATGTGCACGAAGGTCTTGTATTTCTTTCTTCGCTGGTCCGAGATGAGTCGTTTCGCCTCCGGGTTCGTGATCCGTTTCCCTTTGGGATATTTCTGGATCGCATTGACGCTGATGAAATGTGTGACCGTATCGCTGCCGGAGACATAGAGGATGCCAGGGAGTGGAAAATCGTACTGGCTCGGGTCGATCTGGAGCTTGTTGCGAAAGCCCCATGTGGCCATGGCCTTCTCGCGGGTGATACGCATCAATTGCGTCTGTGCCTCTTCGCTCGGTACCTCCAGTGCAAACGCAGTTGGAAGTTCCTCGAACTTCTTCGGGAGATCGACCCTGGGCGGATACGGCTTATAGACGATCTGCGGCGTGGTGGGCAGTTCGGCCTCGATCTTTGCTTTCAGCTTCTCGTGTTCCTTTTTCAGCTTCTTCCGGCGACGCTTGCCGATCACCTTGTTGAGGATCTCTGAGACCTCGTCCTCGGTGAAATGTTTCTGCAGCTCCTCGATGGTCGCTTTCTTCAGCTTACCGAGGGTAAGATCGTGGTCGACGATCTTCTCGGTGAGCGGTGGGCTCACATCGCGGCGTAAAAGTGCGTTGATCGTATCTTTCCGCGCCATCAGCGTACCTCCTCATATTCTTCGGCCGCGACGAGTACCTCTTCTTCCTCGGTCTCGGTCTCGGTCTCGGTCACCTCCGGTGCAACGAGCACCTCGTCGACGATGTCCTTGAGGTCGACCGGGTCGCCCTGCACGCTCCGAGACGGGTCCACGCCGTCCTCGCCGTATTCGAACTGGACGATCATATTGGCGGTGTTACGCACCGTGCCGTCGGGCTTCACCTTCAAGTCCTCCAGCGCATTGATGAGCCGGCGCTGCATATACCCCGACCGCGAGGTCCTTACCGCAGTATCCACCAACCCCTCACGACCACCCATGGAATGGAAGAAGTATTCGGTAGGCGTCAACCCTTTCTTATAGGATGACTTGACGAACCCTTTCGCTTCCGCACCAAGGTCCTGCGTCTGGAAATGCGTCAGCGTGCGGCCTTGATAGCCGCGCGAAATGCGCTCGCCACGCACCGCCTGCTGCCCGATGGAACCGGCCATCTGGCTAAGATTCAGCATCGAACCGCGCGCACCACTACGCGCCATGATCACCGCGGCGTTCTCCAATCCGAGATGCCGCGACGCGATCTGGCCCGCATGGTCACGCGCCCGTCCCAACACGCGCATCGCTTCCACTTCGAGCGTTTCTTTGAGCGATCGCCCCGGCTGCGGTTCGAGCATGCCGTTATTGTACGCATCGACGAGCTTATCGACCTTGGTCTCCGCATTCTTGAGCGTCTCGTCCACTTGTTTGCGCGCATCTTCGGGGATATCCTCGTCGTCGATGCCCGTACTGAACCCGATGAGCGATATGGCGGCGATGGCGAGCTTCGTGATACGGTCGATGAACGACCGTGCCGCGTCGGAACCGTAATCCCGCGCGATCTTGTCGATGATGCGCCCTTTGAACGCGCCGACCGCATTCTCGTCGATGGTGCCGCGAAGGATCTCACCGTTCTCGATAGCGACAAAGGCGTCGTTTTCGCACTCGTGCCTCTTGCAAGTATCGCAGTTCTCGCAGATCGAGGAGCGGAATTCGAGATTGAGATCGGGCGGCAACATCAGCGATACGATCTGTTTACCCGACCAGTATTTCTCGCCGTCCTCGTCGACGAACTCCGGTATCGGCAGATCTTCTATCCACCCGACCTTCGTCAATAGCTGATAAGTCTCCTCGATATTGAAAAGTCGCTGGCGATGCGTAAAGAGGAAGAGACCGCTGATCTCGTCGTGGATCGCGCCGATGACCGGCCCGCCGAAGCGCGGGGAAAGGATGTGTTCCTGCACGCGCATAAGGATCTTGGCCTCCGCGCGCGCTTCTTCGGACTGGAGCACATGAAGATTCATCTCGTCGCCATCGAAATCCGCATTGTACGGCGGACAGACCGAGAGGTTCAGCCGGAAGGTCTTGTACGGCATCACGCGTACCTGATGCGCCATCATACTCATCCGATGGAGCGACGGCTGCCGGTTGAAGAGCACGATGTCGCCGTCGATGAGATGGCGCTCGACGATATAACCGACATCGAGCTTCTCCACATACATCTCGCAGTTCTTCTCTGTCACCTTGATGCGGTGCCCGTCTGGGCGAATGATATAGTTGACACCCGGATATGCGTCCGGGCCGCGGCCCACCATTTCACGCACCGTCTCGATGTTCAGCGGCGTCACGCGCATGGGGACGGTGAGTTCGATGGCCGCCTGGATCGGGATGCCGACCTCGTTGATCGATATGAGCGGGTCGGGTGAGATCACCGTTCGTGCGGAGAAATTGACGCGCTTGCCGGAGAGGTTCGATCTGAAGCGGCCCTCTTTTCCTTTCAGCCGCTGTGCCAGTGTCTTGAGCGGGCGCCCGGAGCGGTGCCGCGCCGGCGGGATGCCGGAGGTCTGGTTATCGAAATAGGTGGTTATATGGTACTGGAGGAGTTCCCAGAGATCCTCGACGATCAACTGCGGCGCACCGGCGTCACGGTTCTCCTGGAGCCGCTGGTTGATCCGGAGCACATCCACCAGTTTGTGGGTGAGATCGTCCTCGCTGCGATCACCGGACTCGAGGGTGATACTGGGCCGAACGGTCACTGGCGGGACCGGCAGTGCGGAAAGGATCATCCATTCCGGTCGCGCGATCCTCGAGTCCATCCCGAGGAGAAGCAGCTCGTCGTCGCGTACGCGCTCGAGCCGCTCGCGCACCTCTTTCGGTGTGAGCTTGTGGCCCCCCTCGCGGAAGGTCGTCGGTTTATCCAGCGTGATCTTTTTCTGCTCCGTCTTGCAGTAGGGGCAGTGCCGCGTCTTCTTCGCCTGGCGCGAGACCTCTTTCATCAACGTCTTGTGCTCGAACGGGTCCATGTGGTTTTCGACGCATTTCTCGATGGCCTGACGCTGTTGCGAGATCGTCGACGGACTGAGAAGGATACGTCCGCAACTCCGGCAGGTCGAGGTCAATATATTCTTGATATCTTTAATATAGCCGACATGGATCACCGGCATGGCGAGGTCGATATGCCCGAAATGGCCGGGACATTCGTCGACCTTACGACCACAGGTCTTGCACCGTAGCCCGGGCTCGATCACGCCGAGCCGCGGGTCCATGAGCCCCATCTCGATGGGGAACCCGTCGTCGTCGTATGTATCCGCGGTGATGATCTTGGTCGCCGACATCTTGCGGATCTCGTTAGGTGATAAGAATGAGAATCGAATTCCTTTGATACGTTTGGGAATGCCTGTAACTAACATAGGATACCTCCAGCAGGCGTGGTCTTTTCTATTCTATATATAATACACTACACTACACTATACTATACTATACTATACTATACCATAGTATACTATTGCAGCTCCGTCAGTTGCAGTCGCAGCGCGATGCCGAGCGATTTGAGCTCGTCGAGAAGGAGCTTGAATGCATATGAGGTCTGGATCGGGTGGATATTGCCGGTGTCGCCGCAGACGGGGCAGAGGAGCGATCCTCGCCGATCAAGCATGGCCACATGCCCACACTCCGGGTTGCCGCAGACATAGAGGATCGTCCCGTCGGATTCGTCAAGGAGGCGGTCCTTGATCACCATGGACGCACCGTGACCGATGAGACAATCGCGCTCCATCTCGCCGAACCGCAGCCCGCCCTGCCGTGCACGGCCTTCAGTGGGTTGGCGGGTCAATATCTGGACCGGCCCCCGCGATCGTACATGGAGCTTGCCCGCCACCATGTGATGCAGTTTCTGATAATAGATGACCCCGACAAAGATCTCGGCCGAGAGCATATTGCCCGAGAACGGGTCGTACATGATCTCCTTGCCGTTATCCTTGTACCCGTTCTGGATCAGCCCTTCGCGGAGGACATGCTCCGGTTCGCCCGAAAAGGTGGTCCCGTCGATGAAACGCCCTTCCATGGCGCCGAGCTTGCCGCCGATCATCTCAAGAACATGTGCCACGGTCATCCGCGACGGGATCGCGTGGGGGTTGATGATCAGATCGGGGGTGATCCCCTCCCATGTGAACGGCATGTTCTCTTGCGGCACCAGTAATCCGATGACGCCTTTCTGTCCGTGCCGCGAGGCGAACTTATCGCCGACCTCGGGCACACGCTCGTCGCGCACTTTCACCTTCACGAGCCGCGAGCCGTTCTCCGACTCGGTCAACATCACGGTGTCGACCCATCCATGCTCGCTGGGACGGACGGTGACCGATGTCTCGCGCCGTTTCTGCGGTGTGAGGAAATCGGTCTGCTCCTCGAGGAACCGTGGCGGCGAGGTCTTGCCGATGAGCACATCCCCGCCCTTGACCATCACCTCCGGCGAGATGAGCCCGTCCTCACCGAGATTATTATACGAGGTATCGACCCTCGCACCGCGCACATCGGGTGACGGGATCTCGAAATGGTCCTCCTGGCCGCCGGGGTACCGACGCTCTTCAGCGGAATAGGTCCGCATGAAGGTCGAGCGGGCGAGGCCGCGCTCGATGGAGGATTTATTGAAGATCAACGCATCCTCCATGTTATAGCCCTGATATGATACCACGGCCACGACGAAGTTCTGGCCCGCGGGCCGCTGATTGAAATTGACGAAATCCATGGGCTTGGTCTGCGTCATTGGCTGCTGCGGATAGTGCATCAGATGCCCGCGCGTGTCGGGGCGGATACGGTAGTTGGCGTAGCCCAAGCCCAGCGACTGTTTCGCCATGCCCGCGCCCATGGTGTTCCGCGGCGAGGAGTTGTGTTCGGAGTAGGGAACGAGCCCGGCACAGACGCCGAGGATGACGCTGGGATCGATCTCCATATGAGTATGGTCCTTCGAGATATTGTCCTCGCGCACCGCGATATAGAGGTCCTCTTCCTCTTCTGCATCGATCCATTCGACCATGCCGTTGAGAATGAGATCGTCCTTCGTGATCTTGCCCGCGGAGATATCCTTCAGATCGTTCTTCGAGAGGAGCATCTTTCCGTTCCTGACGACGACGAGCGGTCGTCTGACCCGCCCTTCGTCGCAGTTGATCACGACCTCGTTCATATCGCGGTTGTGGCGGATATTGACCTCCGACGATTTTTCGCGCGGGATGGTCAGCTCACCGGTGCGGCGCCGGAGCCGTATCTCTTCGACGAGGTTGGCGGGGCGTTCGTGGTATCCGACGAGGTTGCCGTTGACGAAGACCCGCGTCTCATCGATCATCTGGCCGCCGACGAGACGCTTGACGCCGAGGTCCATGAGCTGCTCGATGATCTCCTTCTCGTCATAGCCTTCGGAGATGTCGACGATCAACGCACAGTTCTTCACGAGACCGCAGTTCTGCCCCTCAGGGGTCTCGTTGGGACAGAGCCGGCCCCACTGTGTCGAGTGCACATCGCGCGCCTCGAAATGCGGCTGGGAGCGCGTGAGCGGCGAGGTGACACGCCGCAGATGTGAGAGTGTCGACATATTGCTGGTCCGGTCGAGTAGCTGTGAGACGCCCGCTCTCCCGCCGACCCAATTCCCGGTGGCGAGTGCGTGGAGGAGGCGCTGGGTGAGGACGTCGGGTCTGATCGCCGACGAGATCTTGAGATTGCGCTTCCGGGCGAGCCCGCGCTCCAGTTGGTACTTGAGGTCCTTGGTCAGGTTCATGAACGCGACCCGAAAGAGGTTCTCCATCAGGTCGCCGGAGAGCTTCAGCCGCTTATTGGCGTAGTGATCCTTGTCGTCCGGTTCGCGCACCTCGAAATGCAGCTCGAGCACGGCACGCGCAATGCGTCCGAGGAAGATCGCCTTCTTGATCCGGTCCTCTTTCTTCGTACCGAGATGCGGGAGGAGCGACCGCTCGATGATCGATTCGACCTTCTTTTGGCGATATTCCTTGGCCTGACCGGTTGCGAACTTCTTCTCGAGGAAGGTGACCGCCTCTTCGGTGGTAAATATCCCTTTGGGCGGGTAGTTCTTCGGGTTCTGGATCTCCTCGATGTTCGCATAGACGATATTGCGCATCCGCGGGTCGGACACGATCGCCTTGTAGATCTCCTCGTCGCTTTCCATCCCCAGCGCTTTCATCAAAATCACGAGCGGGATCGCGCCGCTGGCGGAGGGGACGGAGACGGTGAGCATGGAATCCTTTTTCTTCTCGACAAAGGTCAACGCACGATATCCCTCGCGTTGGGAGAAGACCTTCGCCACCTCGAGCTTGCGGCCGTAGCGCTCGTTCCATTCGACCATCACGCGGTTCGGGGCAAGATCCTCGAGCGTGATGAGCACGCGCTCGGTGCCGGATATGATGAAATAGCCGCCGGGATCGAGCGGGTCCTCGCCGATCTCAACAAGGTGTTTGCGATAGAGTTCGTCGGACAGCTCGCGTTCCTCGGCGATATTGTCGCGGTGGATATTACACTTCCGGCTCTTGACCATGATCGGTAGTTCACCGATCTGGACCACTTCCGGCTCGCGGTCGATGTCGTTCTCGACGATGGTGAACTCGAGATGGATCGGCGCCTTGTAGGTAAGGTTCCGTAGCCGTGCCTCCATGGGTGTTAGTTCGTGGGTCGAGCCGTTGGCCTCCTTCACGATCGGTGCGCCCACCCGCACCCGCCCAAGCCGGATCTCGATGGTCTCTTCCTCGAGCTTGTCGATGTCGAGCCGGATCACGCCGCGGTCGGATTCGATATCGCCGATCTGCGTAGCGTTAATGATCTGCTGCATACGACTCCGCGGGTTGTTATGCGTCGGCAAAAAATCGTTGAATGAGGCGATATGATGATTGACAATACTTCTGTCTCTAAAAAATGCTTCAACAAGTTCGCGCATGCTCCTCACCCTCAATTGTATAATATAGTATCAAATATTGGACTTATTGGACTTTTCGGTTCGGTTCTTTCCGGTCTGTTAGCCCTGGACGACCAATCGATATGCGATGGCCTCGCCCGCCGTGGGGCTCTTCCGAATGATCTTGACCACATCGCCGGATTTACCGCCGATCGCTTTGATGATCGGATCACGGGACAATATCTTCGGAAGCTCGATCAGGACGGCATTGAGCTCTTCGAGTACATCGTCGACCTCGTCTTCGGGGACGATGACATGTTCGGGAACAAGTTTATGACTTAGGATATCAGCAGTTGGCATCGACGGATACCTCCAGGAAGTAAGATTGATCAATGAAATATGAAAAAATGTTTCAGTAGCTCTCTATCATATCGTGTGGGGGCAAAAATGGTCGTGGATCCATGAAATGATGTGATCGGTTCTTGATTCTCTGATGACTATTGATGGTCCCTACCCCCGATACAATAGATGAACGGGCCCGAGGGGATTCGAACCCCTGGCCACCTGGTTAAAAGCCAGGTGCTCTTTCTAGGGAAGAAGCAAAACAGTGATGCTTACCCCATCCTACCTAGCTGAGCTACGGGCCCTTGTCTGAATATGGGCTTGGTGCAGGAGCCTTCTGGTATTAATATTTATTGCTCGACCCGCGTTCAAACACTGACTAAAAACACAAGTGCCCAAAACAACCCTGCGGTCCTATATATAGTTTTCTACGCACCGCGACAAAAAGGGGTCGGGAGGGAGTCGAGAGTGAGGCGGGAACTACTAAAACGAGAGGCGGGCCATAGTGCGGCGCCTACCACGCCTCCCACGCCTACCGTGGCTGCCGCGCCTAGCGCACCGCAGTCACTCCCGATCGCGTCGGTCACCCGCCATCGATGACTCGACGAACCTCATGGCCAATTTTTACAACTCCGCCCATCCCCTATGCGCCGCCGCCCGAACCTTTATATAGAAGAGACGGTATAGCGGCGTTGGTCGCCACGGGCAGGAGCAGAGGGCCAGACATACCCGCGATGATCTGACTCACAATTCCATTCAATTCCATTCACCGCCGAACTCACTTGGGAGTTCCGGGCGCTGATCATATCACACTTCAGTTGCGGACGGGGGAGAAAATTGATTTTTTCTCACCGCATTTAATCACGCACTCACTCATCACTCAATCCTCTCTTCGCTCCCCTTTCCGCAACTTTTTTTCTTCGACCGCGCCAGCTTACGGGGACACGCCACGCAGACGCGACCCCACTAACCCAACTTTCCTCTCCATACTCCGTACGATGTACGCTGTGCTACGTGCTACGTGGTATGTGCTCCATCCCCGATCATATCATGGGCCGACCCGGCTACAGCCGGCAACGGTCCCAGCGGCGCATTGCAAACTTCTAATAGGAAAACGACGATGGGGGTGCGGGCACTGCGTTTCGTCATCGACACCCAGAAGGTTGATCCAACATGAGCATCTTTGAAACGGAGCGATGGTATGAAAAATATCTTCCTCCGGGCGTCACAAAAGACGATCTGACCGAGCACGAAGTAAACGAACTGATCGAGATATTTTCCAAGACCGAGATCGAAGCGGAACAATACTTCAATAAGGAGGTGAAGGACGCGTTCTATGAAGCGCTCAAGGGCTCGATCGCAGATGAGATCGAACCACTCCTCCCAAAGAGCCCGGTCACGATCAAATGGGACGACCTCGAGGACGAACATCGCGAAGAGGTCAAAAGGATCTATTTTGAGGATGTCAAAAAAGAATTGACCGAGAAAACGATGCGGAAACATCTCAGAGACTATCTTCAGGACATGATCGAGTAACCCACACCCTATCGCTATCCGGCGACATGTGTCTCGGCACCGCTGATTTGGGGCACCCCACCCTCACCCCTGCACGCATGTGGTCGACTTTCTGCCGGGCTCGGCGTGGCGATGAGATGGCGCCGCCGAGGAGCGTGTTGGAACGGGCCGAACCACGACAAATGTGTGGATTAATAGGCACAATGGTTCGTGGTCGGTCCGAAAAAGTTTTTTAGCCAATGGGAGATGCCGCGGTACTCGTGCAATACATACTACATATGCCAGTATGGTGGATCGGACGATACGGTTGACACTCATCGGCCGATCCGGCGCGCTCTCTTCATCCACTCATTTTTACTATTTAGGTGACAATATATGATCGGTATCATCGGCGGCTCTGGATTCTATGAAGTGTTCGACGAGCTTGCGGACGGCGATGAAAAGCATATCGCCACACCGTACGGAGAAGTACCCTATATCTCCGGCCAGCTCGACAGTTACGAGGTCTGCTTCATCTCGCGCCACGGCCGAACCGCACGCTACCCGCCGCATCGCGTCAACTATCACGGACATATCTGGGCACTCCATGCATTGGGGGCAGAGCGCATCTTGGCCACCTCCGCCGTGGGGTCGGTCAATATGGACTACCGCCCCGGCGAGTTCGTGCTCCCGGACCAGTACCTCGACCTGACCAAGCGCGTCACATCGTTCTTCAACGGCGGTGACGACGGCATCTTCCACGCCGATATGACCGACCCGTTCTGCTACACGCTCTTCATGCTCCTCAGTTCGCTCGTCGAAGGCAAGAACGATTTTTTAGCCCATACGGGCGGATGCTATGCCTGTCTGACCGGGCCGGCATTCGAAACACGAGCGGAGATCACCATGGTCCAGCGCCTCGGCGCCGATATCGTTGGGATGACCGTGGTACCCGAGGCGAAACTGGCGCGGGAGATCGGACTCTGCTACTATCCAGTGGGCATGGTGGTCAATTGGGGCGCGGGTCTTTC
>CAZSUE010000017.1:0-4536 GCA_964609045.1 uncultured archaeon
GTTCCCTTGTTCCCTCGTTCCCTTGTTCCCTCGTTCCCTTGTTCCCTCGTTCCCTCGTTCCCTTGTTCTCTCGTTCCCTTGTTCCCTCGTCGCGCCATTCCTCGCTTCGCTCAGAGTCTGCGTCCGGCGACAGGTGTCCCCCCGTTCCCTCGTTCCCTCGTTCCCTCGTTCCCTCGTTCCCTTGTTCCCTCCTCCTCCCCCTCCCACCCTTCACACTTCACACCTCACACTTCACATTTCAGACTTCAAACTTCACGATCCTCCACCCAAAACATTTATGCTGCCAATCGCCCTCTGCCGGGAAGAGGTATGGGAAATGACGACGGCCCATGACGACGATCGCATCACGATCACCTTTCTTCCGAACGATATTACTATTACCATCGAGGCCGCGGAAGCGCCAACAATACTCGAGATCGCACGTGAGGCGGGGGTCGGCATCTACGCACCCTGTGGCGGCCAGGGTCGTTGCACACGCTGCATCGTCGCGGTGGACGGCTCGTACGAACTGCTCAGCCCCCTACCGGCACAGCATCGCAACGACGAGGAGCTCGTTCTCGCATGCCAGTGCCGACCGACCGGCGATCTGACGGTGACCATCCCCGAAGGTACGAAAGAGACGATCGCGAGCATCTTGAGCGACTCACGGGAAGCGGAGTTCGAGATCGACCCGCCCATGAGGAAGGTCTATCTCGAGCTGCCGCCGCCCACGCTTTCGGACAATCTTTGCGATCTGATGCGTATCTCGCGCGCAATGGGGTTGGGCCAGCAGGGGCTGCAGGTCTCGCTTTCGCTCCTCCGCGCGCTCGATACCATATTGCGCGACCATGACTGGAAGGTCACCGCCACGGTCTGTACCGTTGCCCAACCGCCGCGGCTCGTCGATCTGGCGCCGGGCGACACCACCGATCATGCGTACGGTCTCGCGCTCGATATCGGGACCACCACGGTGGTCGGCAAGCTCGTGAGCTTGAACGACGGCGCCGAAGTAGCGCGTGCTGCGGCGGAGAACGGCCAGATACCCTACGGCGAGGATGTCATCGCACGGATCAACTATGCCACCGACGAGGAGCGCGGTCTCGCCACGCTCAGGAACGCCATATTGCATACCGTCAGTGGGATCGTCTCCGACCTCGTAAGCGAGATCGCGATCTCACCCGGCGAGATCGTCGCGGCCAGTATTGCGGGCAATACGACCATGGAACATCTCTTCCTCGGGATACCGTCGAACACGATCCGTCTCGAGCCCTATATCGGCCGATTCTGCAACCTCGACGAGCTTCGCGCCGACGATATCGGGCTCCCGATCAACCCCGCCGGCGGTGTCTATTTCCTTCCCGCCCGGGCCGGTTTTGTCGGCGGCGACATTACCGCCGATATCCTCGCCAGCGGAATGCATAGGCGCGACGAGATCTCACTCCTCATCGATGTCGGCACCAACGGCGAAGTGGTTTTGGGCAATAACGAATGGCTGATGGCGTGCTCGTGCTCGGCGGGGCCGGCGTTCGAAGGTGGCGAGGTGGCGCACGGAATGCGCGCGGGCGACGGCGCGATCGAGCGCGTAGAACTGAACGACGACGGCGAGGTCCTTTACCAGACCATCGGCGACATCGCACCGCGCGGGATCTGTGGATCGGGCCTCATCGATTGCATCGCCGAACTCTATGCGCATGGGTTGATCGACCGTGCGGGGTCGCTCCAGCGCGAGGCGAGCGACGCGATCGTCTCGCTCGACGCGCTCGGTGCCGACGATTACGGGCTCGCGTTCGTCCTCGTTGCGGGAGAAGAGACCGCCACCGGCGAGCCGATCTACATCCTCCAGAGCGATATCAAGAATATTTTGCGCACGAAAGCGGCGATGTATGCCGCATGCTCGCTGCTCGTGAAAACGGCGGGGCTGACCTTCGACAATGTCGCTCGGGTCTATATCTCGGGCGGGTTCGGGCATCATCTCGATAGCTGGAAAAGCCGGATCTTGGGCCTCCTCCCGGACCTCGAGGTCTGGCGGTACGAATATATCGGCAACGGCGCGCTGGAGGGTGCGAGGATGGCGCTCCTCTCTTGCGCGGCGCGGAAGGATGCGCTGGCGATTTTCAATAATATGACCTATATCGAGCTATCGGTGAAAAAGGAGTTCATGGACGAGTTCTCCTCTGCGCAGTTCATCCCGCATACGGACATCAGTTGTTTTCCCAGTGTGGAACACGCGTTGACAGAGGAGCGGCTACGGAAGGGGGTGAAAGGATGACCATCCGCATTGCGGTCTCCGGCAAGGGCGGTACGGGAAAGACGACGGTGGCGGCGCTGCTCGTCCATCTGCTCGCAAAGCGTGGGCATCATCCGATCCTCGCCATCGACGCGGACCCCAACCGCTGCCTCGGCGAGCTGTTGGGCGTAAAGCCGAGCCAGACCATCGGCGACCTCCGCGAGGAGCTGCTCGAACGGCGCGACAACCTCCCCGCGGGCCTTTCCAAACCGCAATATATCCAATTGAAAGTGCGCGCGGCCATGGCTGAAGAGGAGCATTACGACCTCCTCACCATGGGCCGGCCGGAGGGGCCGGGGTGCTATTGCTATGTGAACTCGGTGCTCCGTTCGTTCATGGACACGCTCAGCGAGGAGTACCCGTATATCGTGATGGATAACGAGGCGGGGATGGAGCATTTGAGTCGGCGCACCACCAACGATCTCGATGTCCTCTTCATTATTGCGATCCCGTCACGGCTCAGTATCGAATCCGCCGCACGGGTGCGCGACCTCGCCGATGAGATGGAGCTCGATATCGGCGCCATGCGGCTCGTGATCAACCGCGTGCAGGACCCGGAGCTGGTGAGACCCGTCGCGGAGGAGTTCGGGTTCAGCGGGTTCGACACCCTCCCTCACGACGAGGCGCTGGCGCGTGCGGCGCTTTCGGGCACACCGCTCACCGCCCTCGAGGATCATTTGCCCATCTTCGCCGCCGTCGAGAAAATCGCGCGCGAGTATGTGCCACACTACCAGAGGCGACGGTAGGAAGACCGACGGGCGATCGATGTCGATAGGTGTCGAGGTGGGAGGAAAAGTGGAATCCCGATCTGAACGCGGTGACAAACGGTTGATCGGGTCCGACGACCGCGTGCGCCGAGCGACGATATCGCGCTATGAATCCGGAACGATGGTCGAAGCCACAGACTCCCTCGCCCGTGAAATGCAGTTGCATTGTATCATCGACGGGCTGGGTACGATGAATGCGCGTCTCTCCCCCGGCTCCTACGCAACGTTCGTCATCGGGCATCTCTGTAGCGAGGGATTGATCGACGGCCCGGACGAGATCGAGTTCGATGCGATCGACCGTGACGGTGAGCGGATCCTTTTGCGGGCACGGTTGCTGCGCGATAGGTCCGATGCGGATGTTCGGGCGGCCTCCTCTTCGTCGAGCGATGCAGCCGCACCCGGTGCGAGGCGGGTGGGGTTGGTGCTCCTCGACGCCGGTGCGGCGACGCACCTCGCAACGCGCAAAAACCTGGTACGACCGTCCCGCTGGTCCAACGCTCAGTGGGCGGAGTTTCACGGTGGAGTGAGGGCGAGCGCGTTTTGTCTCGATCCATCGGCTCTCTTGACGGTGTGCGCACGTATCGAACCGCACACCGCGCTCTTTTCGCTCACCGGCGCGTTCCACTCCGCGTTCCTCCTCGACGACCGGCTCGAGCCGCGCTTCATAGCGCACGATATCGGTCGCCATGCGGCAGTGGATCGGGTCATCGGCATGGCGCTCCAAAAGGGGGCGGACCTCGCGCGACAGGTCCTGATGACCACTGGCAGGCTCTCGCGTTCTATTGTCGAAAAATGCCTGCGCGCACGGATACTCTGGCTCCTCTCACGCGGTGCGCCGACGGCGGCGGCGGTGGGTCTCGCCCGCGCGGCTTCATTGGGGATGATCGGTTTCCTCCGCGAGGGGCGGTTCAATGTCTACGCTGGCGCGTCGCAGCTGACGGGGCACGGAGGGCGGATGGCGGAGAACGGAGGGCGGAGAGGGTGAGAGAGACGGCACTGGTCGCAGAAGGGCCGTTTATAATTGACAGTGGAGTGAGGGTGCGGTTCTCACCCTGGAAGCCTTATATATCTGGTTCGTGTTGTGTAGAATTGATCGCATGGACGAGATTCATATTTTCGAACTGAAACGCATCGACCTTCGTGACGCGGTCGTGATCGATGGCTTCCCAAGTGTCGGGCTCGTAAGCACTATCACTGCCAATTATCTTATTTCGACGCTCAATCTCGAACAGATCGGCATCCTCGACTCGGTCCATTTCCCCACGGTCTCGGTGGTCCGTAACTCCGAGCCGCTCAACCCGGTACGTATCTATGCGGGCGAGCGCATCTCGAGCGAAGAGGGCTCAACGAGGATCGTCGTGTTCATCTCCGAGTTCCAACCACCGCCGAATTTGATCAAGATGATCGCGTCGACCATGCTCGATTGGATGCAGGAGCAGGGGTGTAAGCTGCTCATCTCACCGGAAGGGCTCGTGATCGATCGCGATAGCAATGCCGAGGCGC
>CAZSUE010000017.1:4546-18603 GCA_964609045.1 uncultured archaeon
AGGAATCCGATGATAACGGTTCCGACATCGAGAATGTGGACGCGTTCGGGATCGGTTCAACGCCACGCGCGCGTGAGCTCCTTGAAGAGCACGAGATCCAGCAGTTCCAAGAGGGCGTGATATCGGGTGTGGCCGGCGTGCTTCTCAACGAGGGAAAACGCCGTGAGTTCGATGTCGTCAGTATCCTCGCCGAAGCACGACCGAACTACCCGGACGCACGCGCCGCGGCACGGGTGATCGAAGCGATCAATAAGATCCTTTTCCAGATCCATATCGATGTGAAACCGCTTTATCGCGAAGCGGAAGGGATCGAAGGCCGGATCAAGACGATGCAGAAGGTGGCGAAAACGCGCTCGAAAGAGGCGCCCGCGCCACATATGTACGGCTAAGAATGGGATGTGAGAACGGTTCTGCGCAGCGGATGAGGCTGCATTTTCGCTATCGACTATCGCCCCCGTCCGATCCGTCTGATTTGCACGGTCCGATGCCGTCCCCTGCCGTTCGGGCGGGGGCGTGTGGAGTGAGCAGTGTGGAGTGAGCAGTGAGCGATCAAGTAAATTTAAATAGCGATCGCGTCATTTGGTTGCTCCAGCACATTCGAGCCACTATCGGATCTTCGTTTTCTTCCGACCTACGGTCGAGATGTGCATCTATGCGGGGATGGCCCAGCCTGGTAAGGCGATGGACTGCTAATCCATTGGCGGAGATCGCCGCGGGGGTTCAAATCCCCCTCCCCGCGTCCACTTCTTTCCTTTTCGTTCATGTTCTCCCCCTTCGGGAGCCAGTATCAGTCGTTTGTTAGAAGCTTGCGCTAGGCTGATGGACGGTTTGCCGGTGTCGGAATGATCGCGAGCAAAGAGAAAGAAGATAGTATATTAATACAGTATATCTGTAGTATTATGCATATGCGCAGCGAGGTGACGCGATATGGCGTCTTGCGTCACCGGCGTGGGTGGTCGGTGTGCATGATAAGCGATATGAACCGAGCGTGGTGCCGCCGCTCGAGGAAGAGGAGCGCTCAGCGCGCTGGGTCGAGCCGGCCACGAGCATAAGAAGATCACTATCATCGTGATCGCGTATATTGTCTGTGCCATCGTCGGGATAATACTCATCCTTTATAGCCCAGTTTATGGCAGTGCCTTCTTCTTTGCGGTCATATTAGTCACTATTCGCTTTGGGTGGGTGCTCGTAGGCAAACCCTCGACCGATACGGGTATGCGATGGCGACGAGCGGCACATCAAGCTCGACCTCCGCGTCCGCGCTCGCAACTTGTGAGGAGCACGGGAACGAAGCTGCAGCTACGGACGAACCCGGACCAGCCGAACGACCGTGCCAAGATCGCTACCGTCAATCTTGCAGATATTGTGACAGTGGCGCGGGTGAGCGCGCGAGTGGCGAGGCGGCATCGCGCTTCAGCATGTAACACTGCCGTGTTGATGTTCGACGATAACCCGTTCCGGCCGAATGTCGAACTGCCGTTTGGATCCGAGAACGCGAGCTGGATCATGGACCGCTACGGCGAGGTGGTCGGGGCCCGAGCGATCTGTCAGCGCTGTCGACGCAACCAGACCCAGCTCCTCCACGAATGCGGCGGTTCGTTCTGTTGGGAGTGTCTGCATTATTATTGGGCGGAGCGGAGGCGCGAGCGGCGTCCGGGGACGGTCTGTCCGGAGTGCCAGAAGATGATCGGGATGAAAGTGAGCCGATGAGGGGTACGCATTCGTGACACCGCGGCCCACAATAGTAATAGTAATAGTAGTATGAGTGGTACAGGTAACATAGGTGTTATAAGTAGTATGAGCGGCGGTAATAGTAGTAGTTATAGTAGTAGTACGCTGGGTCCTCATATCGTCTGCGGATCGTCATTACGCAGTATCGCGAAAGGTTAGCAGCGGCCACCAGACACACCGGCTCCACATGAAATCAAGGGGTGGGGGTGGGGCGCTTGGTATACGAAATCGCTCATCGAGATCCCCTTTCCAATGCGATGGGTGATCGGGTCTGGCTGACCGAGAACGAAGGCGCGGCCAAACCCAATACGAAATGGGTTGTCGGTCAGCCTCGGACGCGATGGTCTCCCGAACCACGCCGAGACAGAGGACGAGATGAGACCGAAGCCGCATACGGCGCGCGCCGTATCTCCGCCCCATCATGTCCTCACCTAACTGGGCCCCTCCACTATGGCTGTATGGCTGAACGGCAAATGAGATGAATCGACGGTGACGTTGAAATAGAACGGTGAACGTAGAACGGTGAATGGATAAGATTCATTAGAGATCAGTCAAATAGAAGGGGTAGACCAATTCCACCCCCTCTCTCCATATTCGCTCCCGACTTGCTCTCCTCACTTCTTATCGTATGGTGTTACAATTGAGAAACCCGATATTGCGTCAGAGTTTCTATAGAGGTTCGCAATTGTGCCTCACAGCGTTCGCAGAGACGAGCAGAGCGGAAAACATCGCAGGTGTTTCCGTAGACCGCCAGTGCCGGAGCCACTATGGCAGACCCGAAGAGACCGTTTCGGCTTAATACCATTGCGAAGAGAACGCGAGAGGATGATACGGACGGTGATCGTTTGGCATTACTGGGTAAATTGATCAATCTCGGTATGAAGCTCAATTTCGATCTCAAGCCAAAGCTCCGCCCCGACCAGCTCTTTTTCAGCCGCGAGGAGAAGGACCGGATGGTCGAGGTCGTCTTCGAGCAACCGGTGCATCGATTGATGAAGATCCCCGCCGCCAAGGCGGTGGCGACCATCGCGAAATTGCTCCCCGAGCATCGGAAAGTACGCTTCCACCCCGAGGACCGCGAGCTCTGGACCAAGATCAAGATGGAGTTCCCGAACCGACCACCGGGGAGGATCTTTTGCGATATCGCGTTCATCCATCTCGTGGAGTACTATCTCCCGCACCAGGTCGCGGAAATGCTCCTCCATCCTCGTACGGTCCTTGCGAAGCCGGCGACGGCATTGCTCAAAGGCGCACATCTCGGCGTCCTCTTCACGCTGGCAGGGCTGGTGCGGCATGTGAAGGGTGTCTAATTTTCAAGCAGGCATTAAAAGCGCGCATACCGAACCGTACTGGCCGTGATCGTCGGAATGGTGCGATGTGCGACGGTGTCTACCGCCGATCCGGCGGCGGGTGCCTAACGAACGGCAATAACCGCATTCTATGAAGGTTACCCCTAAATATTTATAGCGGCGAGCCATTTTCTTTTTCGAGTCTCACCCCCGTCTCGCGGCAGTGGGGAGCCACAGAAGGATCCGGTATCGGCTCGTCCCACGCACCGCGGCGAGGGTGGTTTATAGTGTGCCTATCGAACGGAGGTGGCCGAAATGGAAACGAGCGATACCTCACGATTTAAAACCTATGTGAAAGGACTGGACGAGATCCTGCAGGGCGGTGTACCCAAAGGATATAATGTCCTCGTGGCTGGAGGGCCGGGGACGATGAAATCATCGCTCTCGTTCCATATGGCATATAATCTCGCGTTGCAGGAGAACACGATGTGCGTCTATCTCTCCTTAGAGCAGAGCCGCCAGAACCTCCTCGAGCATATGGCCGGGCTGGGGATGGATATCGACGAGTGTAAGGAACATCTCACCGTCATCGATCTGGGCAAGCTGCGTAAAGAGATCGTCGACATCCTCTCCGGTGAATCGGATTGGCTCGCGTCCATCGTCTCACAGATCAGGACCTACCGCGAGGTCATCGGGTGCGAGTTCCTCATCATCGACTCGCTCGACGCGCTCTATGCGCTGACACCGATGGACAACCCGCGGAACCAGCTCTTCCATTTCTTCGAATCGATCCGCGATCTCGGCGTCTCCACATTTCTCGTCTCGGAGATCACCGACCAGCACCCATCTTTCGGCAGACACGAGGTGGAGTCGTTCCTCGTCGACGGCATCATCCATCTCGATATGGAACGCGACGGGAAGAATGTGAACCTCTATCTCGGCGTGGTCAAGATGCGCAAGACCGACTATCAGCGTGGGTACTACCCGCTCATCGTCGACGAGAACGGGTTCGAGATCGTGATCAAGTAAGATTGGGGATCATCGACGACTCCTGTCGTATTCGATGGAGTGTCTTGGCTGTTGCTCTTGGCTCTTGGCTGTTGCTCTTGGCTCTTGCTCACCGGCGGTCGCATCGGATGCGGCGGAGATGAACCGGGGTAGCCGACGGTTGCATGAACGCGAGGCGGTTAGGAAGGCTCCGCTCCTTGGAGTCGCTTCGCCCAAATTCGACCCTCGCTCGAACTTTGCATGTTCGCTGGTCGTTATGTGCAATCGCATTCAAAACGCTCATGCCGTATAGATTTGGCTGAGGAGATGAAAACTGCAAAGGAAACCCTCGAGGAGAGTATTGGTCGCCTCCTTGTTCGACCCGCCATAATTTCCGGAATGGATTGCGTCAGAATTTCCGGAACTCGCACCCGAGCAATTTTTTTACATTACCGATACGCGCTAGTAGCTCGTTTAAATACAATTCGCCGGGAGCGGCTATAAGAACAAGTTGCTCTTCCTCGCCACTGCTAATCGATTCGATTCTAAATTTCTCATTACTTACCGCTCTCAGCATCTCTAATAACCGACGCTGGAAATTATCCCCCTCTTTTGTGAACTCCTCATCGATATCGAGAGACCACTTCGCAAGATTTTCGTCCCAGAGCGCTACAAACGGAGGGCACTTTAGACTTCTGAACGTGATGATCAATTTGGGCTCGATTGTATATTTTAGATCGAAATCAGCGAATCGAAGATAAGGGTGAAATAGTGTAGGGACCATCGTCATTTCCGTTTCTGGAGATATCGATTCGACCTTCCTCTTGATAATTTTAAGAGCATATTTATTTGTGGCTGGTAACGCGAGCACCTTATTTGCGACTGGTACAGTGAACGCAACGAGGAGCGCCAGTATCGTAATAATGAAGATATTATACCTCGGTGCTGACATTTCCAATATTATAAAGATCAATACGATGGCCGGTGCAGATATTAGTATTATCAGGAAAAGTAAGCGCTTTTTTGCCTTTTTATTGATCTCATCGAAGTTCAAATATTTCACCGACCACAGGTCGAAACGGTTGATCATCCGACGATACCGTATGACTATGAGAGTTTAATTAAAGAGGCGATGTGAGCCATTTCATTTCATTTCATTTCATTCCATTTTATTTCATTTCGTAGCAAGTTCCAGCGGACATCCGAAGTTCGCCAAAAGCGAATTTGGGCCTAAGACCACACATCACTTCATACCTCTCAACCTGTATGTATATCCTTATGATATGCGCAACGATAAAAATTATGGTCTGGCCGTCACGGAGTATCCCAACGATCTTTCTGTCAACACCGTTGTTTCGTAGATGCGTGGTAAATGAGTAGCGGTGACGATGTGGTGTGACCGTTCTATCGATCCGTTTTTCACCCTCGTTGCAGCGACCGGCTCCGCCGGCGTCACCTTTGAGCCTTCAGTGCCATTCGATCCGGAACTCATCGACGCGATCGCCGGTGAATATCGACCCGACACGACGGATCCGGCCCTCTTTATGCTTGAATTCGAGGAGCGCTTCAAATATGCCCTGGAACTGATCGAGATCGTATTTGTCTCCCACCACCTGATCGAACCGCACGAGTACGGTGGAGGAATCGACGACCTCGACCTCTATTTTCCCGAAGTTCGACATGCTCGACCATACCGGGTCCAGCATTTCGAGTGCACGCCGCAGACTTATAGCGCGGAGGAGGAGACGTTTGAAGAAAGTGGTGCCGCGTACCGACGCTCGACCGATCTCCACGATGACATTCTCGTTCGCCGCCTCGAAATAGCGCTTGATCGCGCGCGAAAAGAGGATACCGTACATGGCGGGATACCAGCCCTTCGGGTCGATCGCGTCGCAATCCAGTCCCACCTCCTCACTGATCAGATCGAGGTGCTTCGCGTCGCGATCGTTGCGAATAAAATCGACATAGTGCTGCAGTGCGGCCCCTTTCAACTTCCGGGTCGGGTATGGGTGGCCGGTAAAGAGCTCCAATTCGCTCTTGAGCAGCTGGAGCTGTTCCTCGGTCAAGAGTTCGGGATGGATGGTGACAACGAACCGCGCATTATTGAGCGAGACATGATCGCGAATGTCCTGGAGCATGCTGAGCACCGGCCCGAACCGGTTCACACTGAGCAGATAGGCGAGGGCCTGAAGATAGATGATGCCGTCATCGCACGACTCGATGAATTCGATCATTGTATGTGCGAGCCGCTCCAGCCGTGTTCCGTCGAGACGGTCCTTCCCGTTGACATCGGTGAGCCAGATGATCGGCGTGGTCTCCAGACAATATTCCTCTCGGACCATCTCGGGCTGGTCCCTCGTCACCAAGAGCCCCTGGAGCCCCTTCCGGACATGCTCGGTAAAGAGGACGAAACCGATGTCGGGGTTGGGATGGAGCATGAGAGAGCTGCGCTGCTTTCGAAGCGGCATGGTGCGCGACCGGAACGAGGCAGGGTCCACCGAACGCTCTCGCTGGGGTGTGACCGCGAGCAACCGATAGCGGTGCACCGCGAGGACGGCAAAGCTGACGAAGAGGGAGGTGGTGAGGAGCGGAAGGAAGAACGGCTTGCGATAAAAGAGCACGAGGAATGCATAGATGACGGTGGGTGCCGCCAAACCAGTGAGGAGACATCTCGCCTGGTTGCGGCGGTAGAACTCACGGAGAAAGCATCCGAAAACGAGGAGGAGGATCTGTGCGCCGATCAACACACTGATGAGAAGGTGCACGAACGGCATGAACGGTCCGTAATGGATCGTATTGAACGGCTCGGCCAGTTCAACCTCGATAAGCAAGAGATGTGCGGGAACGACGCCGTCATACATGATGAATCCGAGGACCACCCCCACCGCTCCGGTGAGCGGGTAGTGCGGCTGGAACGATCGGAAGAGGGGCTCGTAAAAGGAGCGGAGGATGAAAATGAAGAGGAGCGAAAAGAAGAGGACCGTGGCGACGAGGTAGAGCGACCATAAGACCGGTATCAGCTCTCTGGCGTCGACGGTGTGGAGGAGGATGCAAGCGCAACAACCGAGGGAGAGAAGGATCAATGCCACTGCAAAGAGGACGCGCTGCGTTTGACCCGAACGCTGCTGACGCGAGGAGAAGAGCGAGATACCATATACCGCAGGGATGGTAAATAGAAGTATCAATAGATAGTTGAGAGGTTCCATGTCGAGCACACTCGCATTCGAACGGCAGCCCCGATCATCGGATATCGAGAGGTGGGAGCGTCACGATACGACCGGCCGTTTTTGCTGGGTTCTCCATCATTACCGCCGCATAACGCATCGTTCGTTCACCTGGCAAGTACCGAGCGATATTAAAGGTTTTTGTTCGCGTGCAGAACTACAACCTATTCGGGCTATATATCGCTTATCATATAATGGTTTGCCTTACAGATTCGCAGCTCCTCCATTGTGGCCATGCTCTTTCTTCTCTATCAATTGGGTCAAAGGCCATTAGCAGAACGCCCGAGCGGACAGAGGCTGACCGAGAACCCGTTTCGTATCCGGTGCCCGAACTTCTAGTACTTGGCCTTTATGGGCAAAATGTAAATATAGGCTCGGTCAGACCCGGGTTCTCGGTCAGCCAAGCCACGACACCCGCCGGGGGCCAGTGCCGGTGATAGTCCGGGGGCGATGGTCACGTCGACGGTGCACTGCGCACCTATTTTATTTTTGTGGTAACGCTCGTGCTCTCAGACCGCCACGGCTCGCCTCGGTTCGGTTTGGTTCGGTTCGGTTCGACCCGGCACCCCTTCCATCGTATCGATGTGGGGCTCGTCGGCGCGCCGCTGGCTCGTCATTATCCGTTATTTATTTGTCCATTTGCGTCGAACTGCGCCATCAGTCGCTCCCAGAACCGGTCGAGCGTCTCACCTGCCGGTCCAAACGATGAGAAATGCGCCATTGGCGAGACCGGCGTCTGCTCGAGATTGAATTCGAGAATGGTCGCATCGTTCTCCGCGGCGAGCACCGGGAGGCTGGCCGCGGGTTGGACCACCGCCGAGGTACCGATCACGAGCATGAGGTCACACTGCGCGGCAAGCCGCATTGCGCGTTCGAGCGGAGTTCGGGGCAGCGGTTCGTGGAAAAAGACGACATCGGGTCGCATCGTCGCACCGCATGCACAACGCGGTGGATACGCCTCGGCGGGGATGGTGGTATAGTACGAAATTGTCCCTTCCTCCATACAGCGCACGCGCCAGATATTGCCGTGGATCTCGACGACATCGCCGCTGCCGGCGCTCTGGTGGAGCCCGTCGATATTCTGCGTGATCACCGAGAAATGGTCGAACGTCCGTTCCATCTCAACGAGGACCCGATGCGCGCGGTTCGGCACGCTTTTGGCGATCACTTCTCGCAGCTCGTCGAGCCAGCGCCACACTTTCGCCAGATCGCGTCCGAGCGCCTCAGCGGTGGCGACCTCGTCCATATCGATGCTATCCCAGATCCCGCCCTTGCCGCGAAAGGTGGGAATATTGCTCTCCGCAGAGACGCCTGCGCCGGTCAATACTGCGATCCGGCTCCCGCGCGCGAAGCGGCGAATAACCTCGGACTCGTCGAGTGGTTCGTTCTCGTAAAGTGGCCGGAAATATTCGAATAGACCGTGCATACCCAACCCGACTCCGCATATGGATCGGACTATTTGGCTATTGTCGTTGCCAGTTGCCGATTGCCTGTTGTTCGTTGCCGGTTGCCGATTGCCAGTTGCTCGTTGCCGGTTGCCCGTTGCCGGTCTGGGGATCGATGACCAGATGTGCAGATGTGCAGATGTCCAGAGCGATCATCACGACATTGAGTGTGCGATGGTTCTTTGTGAGTTTTAGCGGTGTGTTCTGTCCAGGATCGGAGACGCACAGCATCGATCAGAGGAGCGGCTCGAGCTCGGACTCCAGCACCGTCGCATCGGTGAGCCCCATCTCTTTGAACCGGACCACACCATCGCGATCGAGGATATAGAGCATGGGGATACTGCTGGCGCCGTAGGTGGCGCCCACGGAGCCGCCCTTGTAGAGGAATGTCCAGTCACAGCCATGCTCCGCTTTGAACTGCGCGAGGTCGGAGCGCGATTCGGTATCCTCCACCGAGACCGAGAGGACGACCACATCGCTGCGGTCGTAGTTCGCGTCGATCGTTTTGAGGTCTTCGAGCTGCTGGACGCAGGGCCCGCACCAAGTGGCCATGAGATCGAGGAGGACGACCTTCCCGCGAAAATCGTCGAGCGCCACGGCGTTCCCGTCGGTGTCCATGAGCGAGAAGATCGGTGCGCGCTCTCCGAGCGCGGTCCCGACGGCGGCTGCGCCGTTACCGGTGCCATCACCAGCGCCGTTACCGGTGCCGTCGCCATCGCCGTTACCGTCGCCGTCGAAGCCGCCGCCGAACTGGAAGATGCCGGGGGTGAAGGTGAAGAGGAGGATGACGACGGCCACGGCGGCGAATAGAGCGAACATTCCGAGCTCGGTCTTATAGCGTCGGACGAATCGCCCGCCGTCGACCCCCGCCGCGTCGCGTTTCCCACGCTTGGATCGTTGCTCGCGGGCTTGGCTGTCTAATTCACGTAACGATTTTTTCGAATACTTCCCCGATGCGTCCCGCCGTCGTCTCTTCGCCATGCTCTCGCCTCGTTGCCGTTCACGCTGGCGGTATATTGCCGCTGGACGCAGCGTTGCGCCCAAACAGTAGCTTCAGGCCCATCATCGCTTTTTATCCTTCCGATCAGCGTCGCACGATCACTTCTCTTTTTCTCATCTGTCTATCTATCTATCTATCTATCTATCTGAAGCAAGAACTCATTCTCACTATTGCCGAATGGGAGTTCTCGCCTCACTCTATATGGTGTCCCCCAGTAAGAATGCCTTTGTTCCAGCTAGCTAGGCTAGAAAAACGAAGTGAAGATGGAAGGTGGACCGCGAAAAAGCGCTCGAATCAATCCGGATCCCACTATTTTACGATACGCTACTGCGGTCGGTAACGCCTTTCAACACCGTCCCTTGGGTCTTTGCTGTCCTCGGACGACGCCCCTCTCGCGGCCGGTCACCCTCACCCGGCTCATCTTATGGGGACGGGCTCGACCCGACCCCATCTTCGTGTTCGCGGGTCTTTCGTCGTTATCGTTGTCGTTGTCGTTGTCGTCGTTTCGTGACGCGACGATCGATGATCGTAGCGGGTATCGCCATGCCCAGAATGAGAATGACGATGCCGACGACGAGCTTATTTGCCGGGACGGGTTCGCCCTCCACGGCCAATAGGAAGATACTCCCCATAGAAATGGTCACCGCGCTCGCAACGATAATGACCCGATCGCCATTATCCAACGGAAATACGGGCTGACCGTTCACGCTGTGGAGGTAGAGAAGAACGATCGAATGGAGGAATGCGAGGCATGCATAGAGTTCCGGTATCTCTTCCATGAGGCATGTAGTGGATATCATGATATCGATGCTGAGCAGTTCATCGTTCAGGCTGTCGAAACCTGCTCCTATCAACAGTAGAAGGACACCGATAAAGAACAACCCGAACATCAACTTATCGTTACGATAGAAGCGCATCAGCACGTGGAAGAAAACGAGCGATAGCGCGATCCCAAAGATAAGGGCTCCGGGCAAGGTTTCACGGCCAAGTAACCAATTATTCTCCGCGGCAAAGAGGAAACAAAATGTTATCGCCACGACTATAAACAACCAATCGTTCTTCCCGCTGCGCTCTCGATGTTCAAAAAAGATCAAACCCGATAGTATAATGACCATTACGAGAGCGATGGACGATACCCGCTCGATCGGATAGAACTCGGGTTCATTGGAACCCACGATATCATAGGCGATACGGAACACGAGGATATAACATGCCATGGCTGCATAGAGGAGAACGAATAGCTTATTGGTACGCGTCAACTGTCGTATGGTACGCAACTCCCTGTGAGTATAAATAACTCTTAGGTTGGATCCTTCCCGGCCACATCGATACAGGTGATCGCCCTCACCCGCGCAAGAACACGACGCAACCCCGGATCGGTCTTGAAGCTCAGCATTCGCCGAAGGTTTTCTTTAACTGGCAGTAATTGCAGTAATTGCAGTAACTGCGGTAGCTGAAATAGCTCGAGGTTCTTCATTCTAACACCATGATAATCTGCGGCGTTGGCGCCGCATTACCGGTCCAATAGGCGTTGGTACCGCGCATCGAGAGCTGCGAGTTCGTCGAGCCAGCGAGAAAGCTCCGATGGACGATATGGGAACCGGCGGTAGTGGTCGCGATAGCGAAAGATGAGGTTCTGTGCAAATGCGAGTTTGAGCGCGAGGTCGGTATGCCCGACGAGCCGTGGCGCGATAGCGAAAAGTTCCGTCGGTGGCGGGAGCGCCATCTTCCCCCGCGCGTGTGAGGAATTGATCCGTTCGGCGTTGATGATGTCCGCATGAAAGAGGAGATCGGTCTCCGCTGCCGAGAGGACCGTGGCGAACCGCCGGAACCCGTCGAGTGCGGCGAACCGCGCACCGAGCGTGCGTTGGTACTTCACCGTATACGGCCAGAGCCGCTCCTTCGTCGCGCCCCGCTCGTCAGCCGGGAAAAGCGCCTCGTGGATCGCCGTTGCGGCCAGCGACGCGGCGTACATCGCCGCACCGATCCCGCAGCCGTTGATCGGGTTGAGCTGGTATGCGGCATCGCCGACGGCGACGAACCGGTCGCTTGCAAAACTGTGGACGCACCGCCCGAACGGTATCTCGCCGTATTGGGTCGCGATCACGCGCTCGCCCGCATATGCTGGATATTCTTCGATAAGCGCGGCCAGTTGCGTGCGCGGATCGGTGCCGTCCAGCGTCACGGCGGTGATCATCACCGATCGGTCGGTGCGCGGGTATGGGAACGGATACGGCTCGGCCCAGCTGAGGTTGCCGTGCGCCTCGAAATAGGTCTCTTGCAGCGTCAGCGGCGTCTCCAGCCCGGTGCGCATCTCGCGATAGACGAGGCAGGTATCGTGGAGCGAGAGATCGGTGACCAGTTCGTTCCCGGCGGGTAGCGAGCGCTGGAGCCGCGTTCCACGCCGCGCACCGCGCGCATAGCCGGTGGCGTCCACGACCACCCGCCCATAGACCGTTTCCATCCCTTCCGTTCTTGCGCCCGATTTCTGTTCCTCCCCCTTCTTTTTATTAGCGGCGCCCTTGGGCCGCAGCTTCAGCCCCTGGACCTCGCCATCCTCGACGATGAGCCCAATGGCGCGCTGGCGCGGTGCGAAGAGCGCGCCCGCCGTTTCGGCCTCACCCAGCAATCGCTGCCCGAGGAGCCGGCGGTTCGTACTGTACCACTTTTCACCCATCGGGATCAGTTTCACGCTCTTTCGATCGGGCGAATAGAACGCGTTCGTCTCGCCGACCCAGCCCCGTTCCTTCCCCTTCGCCGGTGCCACATCGGCGCGTTGCCAGTCCTCCTCGCGTACGCCGTCGAATACCGCGGGGTTCCCGCCGATATGGTCCCGGGGACGCATGTCGCAGATGAGGACGCGGTATCCGTACTCTGCGAGGTTCCGGGCCGCAACCGTTCCTGCGGGGCCAGCGCCTGCGATGACCACATCGTACGGTCTCTCCTTCGAACTGTGTCGCATCTCGTTCATCGAACCGTGCTCCTTTCCTCGTTGTTCGTTCCTTCGTAACCGCTCTCGTCTACGCGCTCCAATGTGCGTGTGGCGACGATGTTCGCGCCGGTCCCGCAGACATTCTCGATAAGCACTTCGCCGCATTCCACCGTTGCGGTGACGGTTCGCTCCGCGAGCCGTTCCATGATCGCGATGAGCGACTCACGCGGCACGGGCCGGTCGCTACGCACGGGGACGAGCGGGAGTGCACCATTGCGGATGCGCATCGTGGATGTGAGCGTCCGCACCGGCGCGAGGACCTCCTCTCGTGCGTACGCCTCGCCGCGGGGGCAGCGATAGCCGTCGAGCGAGATGATCCTCTCGCGCTCCGGGTCGTATCTTACGCCGATGGCGCAGCCGACCGGGCAGATGATACAGGTCAGTTCGCGCTCCATCAGCTGCTCCCTCCCGCCGCATTTGCGTCTTTGGGATGTTGTGGCACCACCGCCACGGTGATCGCGCTGCTGGGCGAAGCCGGGGTCTCGATCGGCACCGCGAAGGTGCATGTGACCATCTCCGACGGCTGCAACCGCCGGTAGCGCTTCCGATAGAGCTCCCGTTCCCAGCCCGAAGCGCCCTCGTCGCCATCCTGCTCTACCTTGAGCGTGGCGACGATATCGACATTCTCGCGCGGCCGCGTTACGCGCAACGCGCATTCTACCGCCTTTTCGGGCACGGCGCCGAGGAGCCGCTGCGGGACGGTATAGCGCACCCCGTCACCGGCGTTCAGCGCGAGAGAGGGCTTGGGAGGACGGCGTATTGTCGCCGTGTTCGAAGCAACGAAACCGGCGGCGGCCCGTCCCGCACGCGCCGCTTCCGCCACCACCGAGTCCACGATATCGTGGACATGGAGGACATTGCCACAGGCGAAAACGCCAGCCAGTGTGGTCATGTATCGCTCGTTCACCGTCGGCCCGCCGGTGCGTTCATCGAGGTCGATCCCCGCTGCGCGCGAGAGCTCGTTCTCCGGGATCAGCCCGACGGAGAGGAGGAGCGTATCGCACTGGATACGGCGCTCGGTAGCCGCTATGGGCGAAAAGTCCCTGTCCACCGCCGCGACGCGTACCGCCTCGACCCGCTCGCGCCCTTCGATGGCGGTGACCGTATGCGAGCAATGGAGCGGGATATCGAAATCGTCGAGGCACTGGACACGGTTGCGGGTAAGGCCGGAGCAGTAGGGGAGGATCTCGAGCACCGCCTCCACGCGCGCGCCCTCCAGCGTGAACCGCCGCGCCATGATCAGCCCCACATCGCCGGAGCCGAGGATGACGATCTGCTCTCCGACAATATAGTTCCTCAAATTGAGAAAATGCTGTGCCACGCCTGCGGTATAGACCCCGGCGGGGCGTGTGCCCGGGATACGGATGGCGCCGCGCGTGCGCTCCCTGC
>CAZSUE010000018.1:0-18276 GCA_964609045.1 uncultured archaeon
CCGCTCCCCGCTCCCCGCACACCGCTAACCGCTAACCGCTCCCCGCTCCCCGCTCCCCGCACACCGCTCCCCGCTCCCCGCTCTTTTCCTACCATTATCAATATGCCACCGTCTCGAACTGGCAGTACTCATCGGCCCGCGCCGTACACTTCGTTTCCTCACATATGATCGAGAGGCCAGAAATGAGCTCCATCAATGCGGCGATCACGCCGCGCATCATGTGGTCGGTGGGCGTCGGCGCCGACCCGATCGCATTTGCCTCGAAACAATCGTGGCCGATGAGGACGCATTCGCCACTTGCGCGTGAGAACGCTTCGAGGGTCAGCCGTCCATAGCCCGCTTTCCGGAGCGTTTCGAGGACGAAGATGAAATCGTCGCGCGTGCCCAACTCCCCCTTGAGATAGGAATCGATAAAGACACGAATATTGTGATATCCAGTCTCGAAGAGGATGCGGCGGGCCTGGGCGGGTACGAACTTATCGAGGCTCGAGACCAATTGTTGGTATGCGATCGTATCGAAGAGAAGTATCCGCGAACGGGCGAACTTGACCATGCCGTCCTCGAGCTCGAGCTCGTAGAACGGGAGCTGGTACGACGATTCTTGCGCGCGCTCTTCCTTCATGCGATCGTCTTTCCTTGGTGTTGGATTATCGCACCGACCTTCGGTTCGATATAATATTCATACGCCATTCGATCGTACTGGAACTGGCGTGCTTTGACCACTCGGAACAAATACGATACCCCACCGATCGGATCGCTCTTGCTCTCGAGCTGGAGGATGATATCGTATCCGTTGGAGACGGTCGTGATGAACTCTTTCGAGTGCGCGTTCTTCGCATAGATATCGAGGGCGAGCAAACCCCTGGAACGGCACTTGCGGATCCTGCGCAGAATGAAATCGATGAGGTCCGCATCTGAAGTGCGGAGCCCCAGTCTCGTTACACTATCCATCACGATACGGATCTCACCCCCCTCTCCCGATTCGATCTCTTGATGATAGCGACGGAGTAGCCGCACTTCGACCCGCTCCAGCGAACTGAGCTTGCTCGGGTCGGAAATATTGTACTGCTCGTCGCCGGACTGGCCGCCACATGCGTCGACGAGCGCAAGCCGTCCCTTTTGCTCGTAGATCGAGACGCCGATCCCAAGACCGATCATATTTTTCCGAATATTCGCCGCTGGCTCGTCGGTCGTCGTATACAACGCATAATGCCCGCGGAGAAGGCCTTCATAAACGAACTGTTGGGCAAAGGTCGATTTGCCCGATCCGATATCACCGATGATCATGATCGTCGAGTTCGAGGCGATACCGCCGGAAAGGCTTCGATCCACGCCGTGTATTCCAAACGAGGTTAGCACTCGCTCCTCTGGTGAGGGCATGTTGTTTGCCGTTTGCTTCGTTGGGTGGGTTGATGCCATGCCAGTGCCTGCCTCTTGGCCTATGCTCGTTCATCGGATGAAGATATCGATCCCGTCGGTGGTGATCGAGAATAACTGTTCCGTGGTGTTGTGGTCGGTCCCGCGCATCTTCACGACTTCGATGAAACGGGTGCGCTCACCCGCTTCACGGCGGTAAAAGAGTTTGATCACGCCGTCGGAGGTATATGTCTCATGCCCGAGATAATCCTTCACCTCGACGACCTCGCGGGTGAGGATCGTAATCGCGTTCCAGCCCTTCATCGATACCGAGAGGTCGTAGAGGAACGATCGGTATTCGTTCACCGTTTGGAAATAGTAGCGGACGATATTGATCGGATCGATGACGATACGGTCGGCGTCGAACTGGCTCACCTTGGATTCGATAAATTCGAGAATATCCTCCGGTTGACGCATTTTCTTGAGCTGCGCACCGAGATCGAGGTACCGGAAATTGGCGCCGATGAGCGAGTGGTCGATGAACGAAAACCCGGATGTGAATCGCATGACCCAGATCGGCGGTTCGCTGAGGGTGGTAAAATAGAGACAGTTCTCTTCTTTCCGCGCGCCCTCGGAGAGGAATTGGAGGCAAAAGGTCGTCTTACCCACGCCGGCCTCACCCACCACGAGCATACACGATGGATGGGGGAATCCGCCCTGTGTCATTTCGTCCAGCCCCATAATCCCGGTACTTTTGCGTTCGATCGCTGTCATATCGTCGCCTCGAAAAAGTTCATCGTCGATCGTTTTTCGATCGTCTTATCGCTTGAGAATGTACCATGACCGCACCGCGCGAATAGCCAGAACGATCATGACGAGGTCCATTGGTCGAAATGAAGGATATAGACGCACCTCGAGCTGCCGCCCTTCGCCTCGGAAGAAATCTGTTCAACGCTCCCCGGACAGGTCTGTGCGAGGAGTCTGGTAAAGAATTGTTTGCCCTGCGCACAACGATGAGAAGTATCGCTCTCAGCATCGCTCTCAGCATCGTTCGTGAACGGGCACGCGGTGAGGGTCAGCTTCAACCCGCTATCGACGGTGGTGATCGACCCGAGACACTGGAACTGCTCAAAGAGTTCGGTGAGGCGGTCCCGAAGCATCTCGGGGCGCCAGGGAAACGCGTCGGGAAATTGTTTCCTGTCATCGAGGATCGTGAAAAGGTCGGCGCGACTTTGGGCCATGCTCGATGCGGTCGATAGTTCGAACCCCTTATTGGTTCGGTTCAACTCCACCCACCTTGCCGTCTGGTCCACCGCCAATTTCGAAATACGGAAATATTCGAGCAACTCGCCATTCTCGTCCTCGACTCGCTTGAGTGAAAAGATACCGTCGACGAGATAGCGGATCGTGTTCACGAACTGTTCATCATGTGCGCCGGTTTGCAAAACGATGAAGGTATTGACACCGCGTTCTTTGAGATACGGGATGAGGAACTGGATCGATTTTGCCAGCGAGTCGGGTTGGACATAGAGCGCAAAGGTCGAGATGTCGTCGAGCACGAATGTGACCGTCTCATTGTCCGGGAGCTTCCGTAATACCGATTTGACCGTGACGGTCATGCCGGTGAGATCGACGAGGTTCGATAATGAATAGCGTTCATTCGATGCGGAGAGCGAATACCCGTCGATGATCTTTAATCGTTCCTCTTCATCCGCGCCGCCGGCGCAAGAGAGAAAGGAATGGTCGAGGATGAAGTCACGAATATCCTTGGCCGCACGATGGTTCGTAAGATAGACACCATACCCCACGTTGGCAATGGTGGCGGCGACGAATTGCGCCGAAAGGAGGCTCTTGGAAGTTTCCGGGCCTCCTTCGAGGAGTACGATCTGACCGGGGCGGAGCGTGCCGTGGATAAGCGGTTCAATGCCCGGGAGTCCTACCTCGAATTTCGTATCATGCGACATATGATGAGCAATAAGATCAAGTTATATTTCTTTTTTCACGATCGATAGATAGGATGGGTAGAAAAAAAGATCAAAAGTCGATGCTTTGAGTGCGATCGGAGCCTTCGATCCAGTGTGGCACCGGCGGCGACCCTTCGTCATCGTGTCCAGGCGCGGTCGTACAAAGAGAGAGCGTCATAGACTTTCAATCGTAAAGGTTCTCGAAATGGTAGACCTCGATCCCGTCCTCGGTGATCTTCATGGGGCGCGTGGTGTGGTCGAAATCCGACCCGCGGATCTTCAATATCTTCATTCCGCGCGTCATCACACCGCGCTTCTCGAGCATTTGGAGCTCGATCACGCCCCGCGCCAGCGCGCATTCGACCTCTGAATCCTCACGCCGCTGTTCCGTGATCAGCAAGGTGGTGATATTCGAGAGCACGACGGCGCGCATGATGGCGAGGACGGTGCGACGGTACTGGAGGGGGCGTGGCTCGATCAGTTTCAGCGTCGTCAACGAGTCGATCACCATGCGCGTGGGCTGGAACTCGTTGACCAACCGGAGCATCTTCTCTAAGAACGCATCGATATTGAGGTAGTACTCGGCTTCGATCCGACCGCCGCTGGGTGAGATCTCCGGCGTAAAATCTGAGAGTTTGACCAGTTTGTCGCTGATGCCCAAACGTGCCATGTTGATCCTGATCTCGTCTGCGGGTTCGTCCAGTGTGATATAGAGCCCGGTATCTTCGCGTAGGGCGCCCTCGAGAAGGAAGCTCCATGCAAGCGTCGTTTTGCCGCTACCCGGACCTCCGATCACGAGGTATGGTCGACCACCGATCAAGCCCCCCTGGAGCATGTGGTCCAAACCCTCCACGCCGGTCGTTACCTTCGCCATAGTTGTACCTCGTTTGAAAAAAGGGATGCATCAATGCAATTCATAGCTGTCATAAATAATTTATGTCAACGATCAGCACGATGCCCGCGTTCGCGCTCCAGAGGGAGCGATGGTCCGACTAGACCGAGCTGATCGGTTCTGCGTCGAACCGCCCATCTGCAAGCATGAGCCGCATGTAGCCGGTGTAATGCTTCACGCCGCGTAATTTGACACAGCGGATCAATCTGCGCATCCCCACCTCGCCCATGGAGGTCATCACGAGATGCACGATGCCGTCGGCGAGGAAATCCTCGTCGTGCTTCGAATAGGCGGCACTACGCAGTTCTTCTGGCGCATTACCGAGCAGGTCCGGCGGTATCTCGGTGATGACGAAGGATGTGACCTCCAGCGCGCGGAGCCATTGGAACAATTTGAAGATGCCGATCCTGATATTGTCGTACCCGGCGAGAATTTCGAGAATATCGATGGAATCGAGCACGAACAAGCGGTAATCGAGACTCGACTTCAGCGTCTCCGTATACATATTGAAGATATTGATCCATTCCTCGCCCATCCGCTCGTCGATGGTCTTACGCAGCGCGGCAAGATCCAGTATACTCAACCGGTCCTTGACTGCGGCGGTATCGAGCCCGAGACCTTCCATATGCGAAAGGAGGCTCGTCTTCGACTGCTCCAACGAAACATACAATCCGTTGTTCCCTCGATCGGCGTTGTGATAGAGGATATAATATGCGAGTGAGGATTTCATCGTTCCGGGAGTGCCGGCGACGAGCACGACATGCCCCGGCGGGATGCCGCCGCCGATGATGCGATCGAAACCATCCACATAGGTACTGATCCGGGTCCTTTCGGCCACCACGATCTCACCTCACCTCATTATACCGTAACACTGTCGTCACCTGCCGCCACTTTCCCGAAACGAACGAATCGAGGGTACACCTCGACCGCCCCCGGGCGCGCCGCCATCGCGTTCCTCCGGAGCATCGTTATTACGCTCATCTCCAGTAGTATCATCATGGGGGCTATCTGCGTTCGTGTGCACTGTGCCATCATCCCTGTGGTCTCCCTTATCTTTTACCAACATCGCGATCCGCCGTTCCCAGTCCGCGAGGGCGCGGTCGTCGTCGAGGAACTGTGCGAGAAAGGATAAGATCGCACCAGCCGCCCGCTCCAAATTGGCCGCGTCGTCCAATCTCGATCCTCCCTCCTCGGCGCTTCGCTCACGCGCGATGGAGAGGATAAAATCGGCGTTCGTCCCGAAGAAGGTATGCAATCGCCGTTTGAAACGGGAAAGACGCTGGTGCGACGCGTCAGCGTTGCGACGCGGGTGGTCACCATCGCTGGAGGGCGGTTCGAGCGTTATCGATCCGTCCGCATGAAAGGAATATTCGAACCGCTCCGCCCCGTCGTTTCCCGTACCATGGGACGCGCCATTGTTCGCTTTCCGATCGCCGTCCAGTTGCATCGTCACTTTCGCCTCTCCGCGATCAATCGTCAACAGCGGACATGGGATCCAATGCCAGCAGCTCCTTTTGTAGATTTCGCGCCTTGTTCGTCCATTCGTTTTTCATTTCCTCGCTATCCACCGCAATAGAGAACAGCTCGACATGATGGGCAAGTCGCTGGGCGAGCGCGTCCAGATCTTCGGGACGGAGCTCATTCAATGTGAGGTCGAGGGAGGCGAGTGCACGCTCCAGTAGATCCGTTCCCGCCGGCCCGAGGACCTCCTCCACCCGTGAGACCACCGCCTCCTCCAGCTTTGGCGCGCACATGTGTTCGAAGCCCACCGATTCCAATATCCGTTCCTCGGCGGGGTAGAGCCGCTCGGAGGGGACGATGGCCGGCGTGCGTGCGCTCCGAGCGAGTCTGGCAATGTCGCGAAAACTTTGTTGAACCCTACTCGTGGGATGGTTGGCGCAATAATAATCGGCGGCATCCAGCAGCACCGGTGCCCGTGGGTGCTCTTCGACTCGGTTCTTGATCTCACAATAGAGCGTCGCCAGTTTGGTGACCGGGATGTCAGCGCCCGACGCACGAGGGACGACATTCAAGAATTCCACACGAGGGGGGATGGTTGGATAATGGGTCCGAAACCATCGCCTGCCTCGATTGCCCCGAACCAACACCGTGCCGCTTCCGGCCTCCCCAACCAGCGCGAAAAAGAGCGTATAACAGTACTTGGCCCGTGGTTCGTCCACGAGGATCGGTCCCTCGAGATCGACTCCCCCGTCAAACCGCGTTCCTCTTCCACCTTCATCCTCACCCTGACCCCTGGGTTTCCGTTTTGGGAGAGGGGTGGCCGTCCAACCGGGGCTGATGTGGAACACGGTTAGGCATAGGAGCGCAGTGGCGGCGATATAAGCGAATGGGAATACGACCCACGGTCGATCACCGAACTCTGGGAGAAGCGCGGCATAGAGTGGACCGGTGAAGAGGAGGACGAGCATCGCCCAAAAGACGAGGGTCAATTCTCCACGAAGCCACTCGTATTTCACGGCAAGTTCGAGCAGAAAATAGAGCCCGATCAACAGCGCCACGAGAAAATAGGCATAAAAGAGGCGTGCGTCCAGATAGCGCGTTGCGCTCATTGAACCCAAAAGCGCGACGACGATCACGCCGATAGCCACGAACGCAACCCCTGATGCCATGGTCCGGCTCTTTCGTGTCGTAAACCGTCGGGCCCGAGGTCGGGCAAAACGTGCCAATGTCCATATGAACGCAAGAAGGATGATCGGGGTAAGACCGATGGCGATCCCGAATAGGTCCCGATGCCACGCCCCGCTTTGGACCGCCGCATCGAGCGCGAGATACGACGCCGCTTCACCGAACGCAGCCAGTGCTCCGACGATGGCGAGCGCGAAGAACGCGACGGCGATCGAGTGCCGATACCCGCGGATGAGCGGGAGGAGGCCCAGCACGAGACCGAGCCCGCCGATAACGATGAGCAGTATCGCGATCGTATACATCTGGCTACAACTCACTATGAAGTTCGAAAACGATGACTCATGACGCGTCCAGCACCTCGAAATGGACGATATTCATCAACGGGTCACTGGATCCGTTGCCATCACGCTGTTCCGTATCTAAAGACGGCTCCACCGCGCGCTCGTAGAAGTCCGACTTTGAGCGGTACCCCGCCCGCGTCCTCTCGTCGCGCGTTACCGCGTCGGCGCGTTTGCGATAGATGTCGCGCACGATCAACCGCGTCACGGGCGGGGTATCCTTCGAGAGGCGGGCGTTGAGTACCACACCGATATGGAGCCGGTCGGGGATCCTGCGGAGGATCACGGAGGTGATGATATTGTTATTGACCGCAACGACCTCATCTTGATCAAAGGTGAGCGACCCCGCGGCGCGATAGAGATATCGCATCGGCCGATGCGCGAATCGCACCGCCTGGATGACACCGAAGACGATGGCGCCACCGAGAACGATCAGCCACGGTAACCCGAGTCGATAGAACGCACCATGGTACCAGAACCCGACGATGAGCACGACGGAGATCGCGATGAGGACGACATTTTGGAGGGCGAATACAATAACTGCTTCTCGTTTCACATTCCAACACCACTTCGTTTACCCAACCACATCGGTCGTGTGGATCCGATCCTGTGTACGATCTCGATCTGGGGCTCGGCTCTCAGCTTTGTATCCATCGACATTCGACATCTCGAACCGTCTCTCTACCGTTTACCGTTGATATCTCTTCGATCACACCATGTCTATCGTTCGGAATCGAGCCGCGTTCAGACCAACTCCGCCACGCTGAACCACCCCTCGTCGAAGCGGAGATTGAAATAGTTCGGATTATGGTTCACGCTCCGCATTTTCAAACACCGTATCCGGCGCCGAACTTCGACGCCGCCGAGAAGGTTCATATCGACGAAGATGATGCCGTCGGCGAGGAAGTCGCGATCGAACTGCTCCGGCGGGGGACGCCGCGACTCGCTTCTGAACCGCGGTGAGAGCTCGGCGATGAGGAACGAGGTGACATGGAGGTCGCGGAGCCATTCGAAGAACTCGAACATCTCCGCTCGCGGTGAAGGCGATTGGGAGAGGATCACGAGTACATCGAGCGAGTCCAGTGCCAAAAGGTCGAACTGGAACCGTTCCCTCAGACCGACAAGTTTCTCTTGCAGGAACAAAAGGAGTGACCGGTCCTCGCCCAGCGCCTCGAGGTCGGGGAGGACTGCGCTCAGGTCGAAAAGCTTCATTCGCTCGGCGAGCGGCGGCAATGGCAACCCCATTTCGCGCATCTGTGCCTGTAAACTCGCGCCCGTCTGCTCCAGCGAGATATAGAGCCCGCGCCGACCCGCTTCAGCGTTATGGTAGAGGATCGAATAGGCGAGCGACGATTTCATCGTTCCCGCCGTCCCAGATATGAGGACGACCTGCTGATGCGGAACACCGCCGCGCAACGCCTCATCGAAACCCTCGATATAGGTGGGAACCGGTCGCGTTCTATCGTTCCATTTTGTCATAGATACACCCTCGGGAGGACCAAGCGTACTATCGTTGCTCGTTTGCAGATTCTGATACGCTCGGTGCGTCTCGTTCTTTTTCCTTCGATGCGTGGCATGATACCGCACAATAGATCCTGAATCGCCTCAGTGCCACCGTTGGTCCAGTGCCGCGATTACTCCTAGCGAGGAAGCGCACCGTAGAGCGTTATCGACGCATTGCTGTGTGTATCGTCTAGGTGTTCGATAAAGTAATCGCAATCCATGTGAAGTCGGTTCTTGAGCATGGCGTTCCAATGCGCGGTGGCGAGACAGAAGGAGCCGCGCTCCAGTGTACGCCGTTGCCCGCCTAATATTCGACAGGGTTGACGAAAGAGACAGTGATCGCAGTTCGTGGTTATTTTCGCAGTTTGTTGTTCATCATTCTCGTCGGGGGTGACCTCGAGATCGGAGGCTCGATCGACATAGCCGAACCCAAGCAGTTGCGCCTTCAATAACTGGAGGGTCGATAGGAGTGAGACCGTTTCCGACGGCGGTGGTTGGTAACGCGTTCGATCATCGGCCGACTGTTTAGGCGATGGATCGCCCGTTTCTGCCGTGGCGATGGGTGTTTGCGCCAATAATGTTGTAACGCGGCCCATAGTGCTCTTAAGGAGGATATCGGTGGTGGCCGAAACGCCGTACCCGTTGGCGAGATCCATAGTGATGAAACTATAAAGATAGGTATGATAGATGTTCTCATAGGCGTGGAGCAGATCGAGGAAAAGGTCCTGCAGGTCGCCGAGCGTATTGAGGGGAGCGGGTTGGCAATACTGGTGCCATTCACGATTATCGAGGATCGTCCGTAGGTATTCTTTCGAGGCCTGGATAAGGAGCGGGACATAGAGGTTGCGATGCATCCCGGACGGTGTTGCGTCGAACGCCGAAATGAACTGTTTGATCAGTAAGACGCCGAGGGGGAGCGTATATTTCTCGTTCTGGATGCAGGGCTTGTGATTTTCGAGCCGCTGCTGGCAGAACTCGTATTGGAGTTCGATGTCGTCCTCGATCCTTACTGCGCGATTGAGCGCTTCGCGGGTGCGCTTCAGCTCATCGGAGATCTCGATCTTCGATCGGTAGAGATCGCGATGTGCTTCGGTGCGTCGTAGATGCGCGTTGACGCGGGCGATGAGCGCACTCGCCTGGAACGGTTTCGTGATATAATCGTCCGCACCGATCTCCAATCCTTTGACCACATCGTCGAGTTCGGTCTTGGCGGTAAGCATGATCACGGGGATGAACTCGGTCCTCTCATCCCTCTTGAGCCGTTTACAGGTTTCGTACCCGTCCATCTTCGGCATGAGGATGTCGAGGAGGATCAGGTCGGGCTGTTCTTTTTTCGCCTTCTTCAGCCCTTCCACTCCGTCTCTCGCCGCGACTACCGCATAGCCCGCGTTTTTCAACCGCGCACTGAGGATGAAGAGATTATCCTCGGAATCGTCTACGATCAATATCTTCTCTTCGGCCATTCCTATCCGACCTGCCGGCCATGTCCGTTTTTGTTTCCATTTCCATTTCCATTTCCGAATCCGGATCCGGATCCATATCCATATCCTTTGACGTTTCCGTGCCCCTCTTCCTTTTCTTTCTCTTCTTCCTCTTCCTTTTCTTCTTCCTTTTCTTCTTCTTCTTTTTCTTTGTCGATCTCATGTTCCGTTTCGCTTCCGATCAACTGCGAGAGCGTGCTTTTCACATCCACGAGCGTGGCCGCTTCACCCGACCATGTGGGGAGCATGTTCTCATACCGTCGATCGAGCTCCTCCACAACGGCGTCCATGCGAGAGACCATTGGCGCGGAATACTCACCCTCTCCGATGACCACCAATGTGAACCCATTCCCGTCCATGATCAAGATCCGGAGCGGACCGTGTTGAAGTGTCTGGATACGGTCTGCGATATCGGCCTCGAAGGAATCTTGGATAAAGCTGCGGATCGCCTGCAGCATGCCGCCGATGAGGTCTTCGTCGATCTTCGAGACACGTTTCAACCGTTTATGAGAGAGGACGAGGCCGCCGCCTTTCTGGAGCACGTAGATCTCATACGGCTCGAACGGTAATCTCGCACGGTTCTTGGCCAACATCGCCAACCCCTCGAGTCGGTCGCGATGCCGTGTAATGGTGGTCTCGATGGTTGCATGGAGGGAATGCATATCGATCGGTTTAATGAGGTAATCGTAGGCGCCTCTGCGCATGGCGGAGACCGCGACCCGTTCCGACCCGTGCGCGGTCATGAAAAGGACGGGGAGGTGTGGGAATTCACGCTGGATCTGGTCCAATATCGAAAGTCCGTCCGCTCCCGGCAGCTTGTAATCGAGCAATAAGAGATGCGGTCGCTCCTCCTCGCCACGAAGCATACGAAGACATTCCTCACCGCTCGCAGTGGTCTCGATACGATAGCCGGCGCTCTCGAGACGGGTGGAAAGGATCTCTCGCATCTCGGGATCGTCGTCAACGATCAGTACACGATACATCTGCTGGTTCATTATGCATCACTGCTGAAATCCAGCGGCTACTGGTCGATATATTGAACATATGAGAAGAGCGCTGCATGCGGTGAGTAGATGGATGTTCGGTTTTTGGTTGCACCGATCGACTCAAGTTCGATCTTCGGCCAGTTCACGAGGGAAATGGAGGGTGAAACTGGAACCGTCGTCCGTACGGCTCTCGAACGATAGCTCGCCTCTAATATAGTCGCAGGTGCGCAATGCAACGGTCAGCCCGATCCCCAACCGACCGTGCGGGTGGAGCTCGGAGCGCTCCAATGCGCCGGGCTCGCAACGCTTCAGGAGAGATGGACGGTCTTCTTTTGCGATACCCCTCCCCGTATCGTGCACCGTGACCTCGACGGTGTCGTTATCGCGGTTATAGGTCCCAAGCAACCGAATTTCGCCCGCGTCCGTATATTGGATCGCATTCTCTAAGAGCTGGCTCAAAATGCGCTTGACCTTCAGCGGATCGTTCTCGATGGTGGGGATGGTCTCTTCGAGTTCGACGCTGAATCGGAGCTTCTTTTTCTCGATCATGGGGCGATAGTGGCGTTCGAGGTCGGAGAGGACCGAGCGAAGTTCGAAGGGCTGGATGGTGGCTTGTATCGAACCGGTATTGAGCTTCGCAATATAGATGATATTATCGATCATATTGAGCAATTCGCGCGCATTTTTATAAATGATCTCCACTTGCCGCTGTTGGTCCGCGGTGAGGTCGCCGCTCAATCCGTCGGCCATCAGTTCTGAAAAGCCGATGATCGAATTGAGTGGGCTACGAAGATCGTGACTGATATTGGTGAGGAATTCGTCTTTCATATTCTGTCCCCGATCGATGTAATACGCTCATTCTCTTTGGTATTCTCTGGTGGGCTGTTCTCTCGTACATCTTCTATTCGGTCCTGTTCTGTTTTCTTGGCTAACGATCCGCCTTCATCCGCATTTTCGGTGGTCATATCGAGTCCTATATCGATATCGATATCGATATCGATATCGATACCGGCATCGGTAATGGGTGCGCCTCTTCTCGAGGTGAGAGGTCACATCGTTGAAACGTCGAGGCGCATATAAACGATCGGGATCGGGATCGATTTCGTTCTCGTTTCATGTCATATGTATCGATTCTGTAGGCCTTTTTCAAATCTGCCCATTTGAGGCTGATCGACGACCCGGCATATAACTAGCTGGTGCTATCTGTTCTAGCACTTGGCCTTTTCGAATAAATGTTATATATGAGACGCCTGCGCCTTCGTTCTCGGTCAGCCACTTTTCACTCTTGCGCGTACTTATCCAACGCCTCGACGATATCTTTCACCACATACGGCTTGGAGATATAGTCCTCGCAACCGGCTGCGAGGAAGCGCTCGCGGTCACCGGCCATCGCCAGCCCCGTCAGTGCGATGATCGGGGTGTCGTCGAAGCCGTCCTTACTCTTGATCCGCTTGGTCGCGTCGACACCGTTCAATTTCGGTAGATCGATGTCCATGAAAATGAGGTCCGGCTCCGTCTCGAACGCTTTCTCCACCGCTTCCAACCCATCGGTCGCATAGATGACCGTAAAATCGAGGGCTGTCAATAAATAGCTGAGGAGATAGAGGTTCTCCTTATTATCCTCCACGACCAGTACCTTCGCGCACATCAATGTTCCTTCAAACGATTACCGGGCTTCTAATATATTTTTTATGGACGCTATTATATCTTCGAGCATGGATTGTTCTTTTGATAGAACATTTAATACATTCCTATTTAAAAACCTCAGCTCCTTGGCGGTGAGTTCTTTCGCACTGACGATTATGATCGGGATCGATGCGGTCGTGGATGAGCGTTTTAATCGATCGATGACCTCGAAGCCGTCCATCGTCGGCAGCATCAGATCGAGGAGGATGAGGTCCGGTGCGTCGGACTCGACGAGCTTCAATCCCTCCGGGCCGTCATACGCACAATAGACATAATAGCCTTCCGACTCGAGCATTGCACGCATGAGTTCGGCGTCGTCGCGGTTATCGTCGATGACGAGCACTTTCTGGACCGTGGCACGCCGACAAATCGCCTCGAGGACGGCGACGAGCTCTCTCCTCGATATCGGTTTGTTCAGACTTTCCAGTGCGCCGAGGTTCAACGCCATTTGTGGGTCGTCGACCATCGACGCCACCACCACGGGAATTTCTCTCGTCGCCGGATCGCGTTTCAATCGCTGGAGCAACGCCCATCCACCTTCCTTCGGGAGGAGGATATCCAATACGATGATATTGGGCCGCCTTTCCTTCGCAAGACGATACCCAACCACATCGTTGAGTGCGCCGAGCACCCTGTATCCTTCCGGTTCCAGATACTGGCGATAGAGGGTTTGGATCGAGGGATCGTCGTCGATGACGAGCACGGTTCCATCTGATCGGTCCACATCCAGCGTTGCGTGGTCCAGCAGTTCAAGTTCGCCCCCGGCCAGTTCTTGAGACATTACATCTTCCTCTTCCTCTTCGTCCTCGTCGTGGTCGTCGCCGCCTCCACCACCCGCCTTTTCTGCAGAATCGACCCTTGGACGATCCTCTTCGTATACGGGTAGCGTGAAAAAGAACTGTGCCCCCTCACCATATTCGCTTTCGACCCATATGCGCCCGCCGAAATGCTCGACTAATTTCTTCGAGATCGCCAATCCGAGCCCGATCCCTCCATAGCGCTCTTGCCCATGACCGTGAACCTGCTTGAATGCGGAAAAGAGTTCGTCGATCTTCTCCGGTTTGATCCCGATCCCGGTGTCGACGACGCCGATCTCGACGAACGATCCGTCCGCGACAGACCTGGCTCGGACCTCGACATATCCCTTTTCGGTGAACTTGATCGCATTATTGAGTAAATTAATGAGTATCTGCTTGGTCTTGTTCCTATCTGCAAAGACACGGAAGAGATCGTCCGAGACCCACGAGCGAAGTTCGATACCCTTCGTCTTGGCTTGCGGGGAGAGCATGGTGAGCGATTCGTCTATCGCATCCTCGATCTCGAATCCCTCACAGACGGTTTCGAGCTCGCCCGACTCTATTTTACTGAGGTTGAGGATCGAATTGATCAGTTCCAATAGATGATTCGCGCTCTTTTGGACGATGGTCAATTGCTTGCGCTGCTCCGCATTGATCGGGCCGACCATACCTTCGAGGATGACACTGGTAAAGCCGATCACCGAATTCAGCGGCGTCCTCAGTTCGTGGCTCATATTGGCGAGGAATTCGGACTTCATGCGGTTGGCCTTGATCAGTTGCAGGTTGAGCGTATCGAGCGCTTTGGTCCGTTCCCGGACGCGCGCTTCGAGGTCCTTCTTATGCTCCCTCAATCGCTCGATGAGCCGGATGTTCTGAAGCCCGATCGTGATCTGGCTCGTGATGGACTGCGCAAACTCCATCATCTCGTTGGAGAGGTCGACATTTGCCTTCGAGAAGAGAAAGATCGTGCCAATAAAACCTTCCGAGGTTTGGAGCGGGATGCTGATCAAGGTCTTGATCCCCCCGTCGGCGATCGGTGTGTCGCAAAAGAGCGGGGTCGTCATGACCTCGTAGAGTGCAACGATGCCGTCCCTATCGAGCGTCGGTCCGAACGGTTTTGCATGCGGTTGGATCGTCCGGAGCTGATCGAGGACCTCCGGGGCGAGCCCGCGACTCGCCTGCAGCGTCAACTGCTCCTCCTCCTCGTCGAAGAGGTGGAAACTGCCCATTTCGAATCCGAGCACTTCGAGCGTTTTCGAAAAGACACTCTCGATGAGCGTGGGTTGATCCCGTGTTTGGGTGATGAGGCTCGCAATAGAGTTGAGGGCAGAAAGTTCGCGATTGCGTGCTTTCATCTTCGCAGTGAGCTGGCGCAGCTCGGTGATATCGTTCCCGATGGCGACGATATGGGCAATCCCGCCTTCGGCGTCGTGCATGATCGTATTGCTCCATGCGATCACGCGTTCTTCACCGCTCTTGGTGACGATCGTACTCTCGTTATGATGGATCGGGTCCGTTTCCGGATCGACGAGCGACTGGAATACCACGGCGCTTTGCGTATCCAGCGGTTCTGCGGCGAAGATATCGTACCAGGACCGGCCGAGCACCTCCGCTTTCGTATAGCCGCTGACGCGCCCGCTGGTGCGATTGAAGCGCGTGATCCGCCCGTCGGGGTCGAGCTCGATGATCAAACTTTCAGCGGTCTCGATCAAATTCTCAATGTAATTCTTGCCCGTTCGTACCGCAGAAAAGAGCCGCGCGTTCTCGATGGCCACTGCGGCGTGGTTGGCAAATATCTGCAATAGTCGCACGCCGTCATGATCGAACGGTTTCTCCTTATTGGCAACGCCGAGCCATCCGATGACCTCTTTTTCGTGAAGGAGTGGAACGCACATGAACGAGCCGAGTTCGATCGTTTCGAGCTCGCCGTCCTCGCGTCGTAGCGTCACCGGGTCGATCGGCGGTGATTCGTTCAATATGAACGGCTCGCCGGATGCGACCGGATCATACCACTGCGTCCATGTATCGAGAAATGCTGCGCTCTCGACATTTTCTCTACTCACCGTTCGATCCTCATGCCGCATACGCAACAGCTCGAACCTACCCGCGTCGGTTCCTAACGCAATACACCCAAATGGAGCGCGCGATAGGTTCAGACATTGGTCGAGGATCGCATCGCCCACCTCGTCGAGGTCGTCTAAACTCGTAATCGCGAGCGATGCGTAATAGAGTTTCTCCAGTTCATTGGTGCGCCGCTCGAGCTCCTCGACATCTTTCGCGTTCTCGAGCGCCAATCGAATATGATCGGCGACATCGTGCAACAGTTCGCCGTCCTCTTTCGACCATTCACGCCGCCCGGTACAGTACTGGAGACCGATAATATAGGGTTCGTCGTTGCGAAGGGGCACTACCGAGGCCACCATGGATCTGATGTCGTATCGATCGAAGATCGCGCCGGCTGGGTCAGTATGCGCCAAGTCGCTACGGGTGATGAAGAAGATCGGTTCTTCACCCGCGAGCATGCGCGCGATAGAATTATTATTTGCCAGCACCTCCTCAAGCGCGTCGATGTCGTCGATCTCGAAACCGGGTCGGCTCGAAAGATGGATGCGCCACGAGGGCTCCAATGAATAACTGCGAGGATATATGAAAAATGCGCGATCCGCGTCGAAGATCTCGAGGGCGAGATCGGTCATGGAGCGTAGGATCGATCGCCTATCGGTCTCCGACAATATACTGGCCATCACTTTATTGATGGAGAGGATGCGGCGCGTTTTATTCATCAGCTCAATCTCTTGGGTTTTGCGCTCCGTGATATCGGTGATGATCCCCTGGATGCCGATAATACGACCATCCTCGACGATGGGGCGCGTCGATGACCGCGCCCATACGACCTCGCCGGATTTGAGCACCAAACGATACTCGATCGGTTCGATATCGCCCTCGAGCCGACGCTGGAAATAGGAACGTACCTTCGCTCGATCCGCTTCGTAGATATATTGGCCGAAATGTTCGCCGATGAGCTCGGAGGCTTTATACCCGCCTTGCGATTCCATGATCGGACTGACATAGGTGAGTACGCCGTTCCTATCCATCGTGAAGATTATATCGTTGAGGTTCTCGACGAGGTCGCGGTATTTCTCTTCCGATCGTCGTAACGCTTCCGTACGCTCCTCGACGAGCTCCTCAAGATGTTCGCGGTAGCGGAGGTTCTCCCGCTCCAGCACCCGCTTCTCGTCGTTCAACCGCTTGACCCGCACCGCGTTTCCGACGACCTTGGATATCTCTTCTTTCTTGATCGGTTTGGGGAGGTAATCGAACGCGCCCCCCCTCACCGCCTTGGCGGCGGTGTCCACGGTGGGTTCGCCGGTGATCAATATGAATTCCGCATGCGGTAGTATCTCTCGGTACTTGAATAATAGCTCCATACCGCTGATCTTCGGCATGATGATGTCGCTGACCACGACATCGATATCGAGATCGTGCGAACGCATGAGCGCGTCGGCTTGCATCGCATTCTCTGCAGTAAGAACATTGTGACCGTCATCTTCGAGGAAGACCTTGATCGAAAGCCGGATACCCCTTTCATCGTCGATGACCAATACATTTGCCATGTTATCCGTCCGAGGTGTGGATGGCGGTGTTCGTAATTCGTAGCTTTGAATTGAATACGGGGGTCTGAATGGTTCCTCTCACAATAAATATTGAGAGGTGGTAGGGTTTTAATAATTAATGGCTGACTTGTACTTTTCTGTGGACGACGGATGGTTCTCTAGTAGCGGATCGACCGTACTAACATATCGACGTCGAACCGAGGCAATGCTCACATAGTGAGGGAAAAGAACGTCGGCAAAGGGTCGGGTGGAGTACCAGAACAAGAATCTCACCTAATTAGGGGGTTTGCCGTTTTGCTAAGCAAAACGTGGCCGATTCGCGAAGCGCCATCGGCGCGAGGGAAGACTGACAGTGCCGGAGGCACTATGGCCGATCGGTGCAGCGCCGCTACAACTTCGAATTGCTCCAGGAAATATGACAGATTGCCGTGGTTCTCAATTGTAACATTATCCGACCCGCGTATAGATCATCCGCACTACACATGATAATCATACCGCTATCTTTCGCAACCGAAACTGCTCGAGGAGCGCGTTCAGCTCATCTTTCCCGGAATAGTAGATCCCGTATTCCTCGAGCGCAGCCAGCGCCTCCGGGGTGAACCCCTCGACGCTCACGAACCAGCCCTGAATGGATTTGAGGTTCCGCTCCTCCTTCAACGCTTCGAGCGCCGCTGCGAACTTCTCGATATCCTTCCGCGCGGCCTTACGGTTCCGGAACCGGCACTCCACCGCCCAGACCGCGGTATCGAGATGACGAGGGAACGCAACGACATCGAGCTGATACGCCCGTGAGCCAGATGGTTTCACCACGGTATCGTAGATATCTTCTCGCGGCGCGAGGATAATGGGGGCCGGTGATCCGAACAACTCGCGGTCCACTTCGCGGTCGTCCCAGAGCACCATGCAGTACTTGATATGGGACTCGAGAAGATAGCCGAGCATGCGCTTGAGTTCTGTGAGCCGCTGACCCTGACGCGAGCGTTCTTCACTCCTAATCGCTCGGAGGCTCCGCC
>CAZSUE010000019.1:0-1108 GCA_964609045.1 uncultured archaeon
TCAAGACGTGGAAGGTGTGGAAGCTCCTCATCCAAACACCCAGTCGCGAGCGACGGCTCCGGCTCTCACCCGAAGAGATCGAGAGCATCGGCGAACACATCGTGCTCAAGCTCGCCATGGAAGACATCGTTGGCGAGGAAGAGGAGGAAAAGGATTAAACCTCCTTTCTCCGGCGAGCCCATGAGGTTCAAACGGTGAGATCATGGCAGAAGAAACGGAAGCTCCCGAAGAAGAACAAGTTCCATCCGTGACCTTGACGGTGAAAAAGAGCAAGATCAAGGCGGGCGGTCTCGCACGCCTGCACTGCGATGACATGGCAGTGTTGCTCGAAACCGAGACCTGCGAAGAGATCGAGGCAGAAGAGGTGGACGAAAAAGGCGACCTTATTGTCGTCTCCATCGACGACAAACACATCCTCGTCAAAGCGTTCCATGACACAATGATGGACGAAGGGACCATCACTTTGCGGCCTGGCGATATCGAGAAGCTCGATAGTGACGAAGGCGACGAGGTCGAAGTCTATCTCCATAAGACCCTCCACCAAGCGGCAAGCGAGAACTGGGCGGGGATGAAGGAAAAATGGTCCGCCTGGCTCGAAAAGGTCAAAGATAAGTTTGCAAAAGAGGGGGAAGAAGAAGTAGCCGACGAGGACTAAACGGCGTCTATTCGATTCGCTTTGAGATCAGTACACCTTTGGTTCGTTTCTTTCTTTAGTGGTGATCTTTACCCCTATCGAGTGCGGCATCATGTCGTTTCTCGATCTTCTCTTCTTTTTTTCTCTATCTATCTACATTTCTTTTTATTCGTCTCCATCTTTTTTTATTAGTTACCCTTTTTACCTTTTTTACCTACTATCTCACCTCCCTAGTGAAACGGTCCCACCCATCCATCCATCCCATTTGTCGTGCCCCCTCTTATAAACTACCACATCTCGGACGACCTCGGACAACGGGGCGTCATTTGTTCACTACACAATTCTTACCGGTTTGGTATTCGGTGCGATCTGATCTATGATCTCGATCGATTCTGCGCTGCAGTATTCTCTCTTCTGTCTTTCGGCTAATAGCGCCTATAGACATAGATAGCGAGGATGGCTTACTTTGCTTCT
>CAZSUE010000019.1:1208-5288 GCA_964609045.1 uncultured archaeon
TCTTGGGGTGCGATCTTATTTAGTATTTTGGCGGCCCCCAGAGCCCGAGTACGCGTATGAGCACCAGCGAAGTCAGCGACATCGCGAGGAACACGAGGAGGGTCTGGAGAAGGGTCCATCCCCAGAGTATCGGCGCGCTGACCAGCAGCATGCTGGAGAGTACGATCGGCGCCGCAAAGATCAGCATCACCCCCAGTTCGATGGCCACACTGGTCTTGAATTCTGGGTCGACGATCCTGAGCAGTAGCAAGCCGGTGGAGACGGTACCCGTCACGGTCCCGAACATCGCCACCGTCCGCTCGTGATTGTACGACCAGATCCGTTTGCCGAGATAGATGACGACGAATGTGGTGGCGATGCCTGTGATGGCGGATACGACGGTAATGGGGAGGATGAACTGTGCCACGATCACGAGCTGGATCGCCATCACAGTCGCAGTGATGAGGAAGTCCACGGCCCAGCCGGTGACGCGCTGCTGGATGCCGGTGTCGATGAGATAGTCGCCGTCGGCCTTCACGATGATGAGCTTGACGACGAACGCGACGATCAGCCCAAGAAAGAAGAAGAAGCCCCAGAGCATGGACGCGATCTCGAACGAAAGGAGTGCGCCGATGGCGTACACCAACCCGTAGGTGATGATATAGACAAAGCCGATGAGCGCGAGCTGGAAGGCCAATGTCTCGATATTGCCGGAATGGGTGGTGAGGTGCCCCGCGGGCTCCTTGCATTCGTCACGTGGGACGAGCCCGCAGAGGAACGAGGTGGGCAGCTCTTTCGGCGCCTCTGCCGCATACCCTTTCCTGATGCCCCAGTTCGCGAGGGGGACGCCGATGAAGAACGCGAACATGAACCCGATGGCGGCGAAGGTGAGCCCGATGGTCGCTGCGAACGCAAAATCGAACCCTTCCCAGACCTTCCCGATGGAGAGCGCCTGGCCCGGTCCTTCGGTGAACCCCAGCGGCGCGAGGAACCCGAAGGTGGGAAAGAGATCTGCACCGAAGAAATTGAAGAGGAGGATGCAGAGACCACCGAGCACGGCCTGGAGCGGGAGCGCCACGCCCTCGATGAGCCCCATCCAGAGCGGCCCTTTCACCATCTCTTTCGTCCGTTTCTTGCGCTTCTTCTCGTCCTTCTTCGGCGTGAAGCTGAGCCCGAGGGATATGAACGAGATATTGAAGAAATGATACGCAATGGTCTCGAGCATCTCGGGGTCGATGGGGAGGAGCCCGATATTGACGAGGATCATCCCGATGAGCCCGCCGATGAGGCAGCTGGGGATGAGGAAGCGCTGGAAGAACCGGATCTTGGCCCGGAGCGCCACTCCAATGAGGATCATGACCGACATCCATCCGATGGCGAGGAGCGGCGCGAACGCGAACGGCGCGATCTTCTCCCTGGAGGCGACCTCCGGCGTTTCTGTCACCGTACTATTGTGTGGCTCGGGTCCCAGCATCGCGTCGCGGACGATAAAATCCGCAGTATTATTATCGGTATCGTAGCCATTGCCGCCACCGCGGTTCGTATAGCCCGGGAGGCGCTCGATAGAACCGTTCAACGCCACTGCGGGCGCCGGCGCGCCGCCCTCGGCCCATGCGGCGTTGGCTCCAAACCCCACCATATCGACGATATCGTCGTCGTCTGCGCCGGCGACCGGGGCGGTGTCTTTCACCAGAACGACGGTGCCGTGCTGCGAGAGCTGGAACGGTGCAACGAGGTCTGCTTGGGTGCGAAGCGCGGGTTCGGCATCAGCCGCCACGATGAGGAAGTATCCGAACGGCGCGAGTTCGGTCTCCTCCAACGGGTGAGGACTTTGGAGCGAACCGTTCACATCGAGCAACTGGAGCGAATACCCATCGACCTCAACGGTCTCGTTCATGGGATTATAGAGTTCGACGAAGGCATCGACGCCGGTGGCACCGATCTCGCTGATGACGATATGGTCGGGCCAGTGGCTCGGACGAGGGGTTTGGGGCGAACCGCTGGTGGCGGCACCGGATGCAGGGACGGTAGCAGACAGAGCACCCATTAGAATAAGGGCAAGAACGCAGAGAAGACGGATGAGCCGGCGAGAAATACACGGCTGAGCATGGTGCATCGTTCGTGGGTGGTGTCTATCGCTCACAGTGATCACTCCGTTCCGTTCCGTTCCATGGTGTTACAATCGAGAACCTCGACACTTTGTCAGACTTTCTAGAGAGGTTCGAGATTGTAGGTGTTTCCGTGGCTTGCCGTTTCGCACCGCGAAACGGCCACGCTTCCCGTACTTCTTCGATGTGCCCGGGATCAGTAGCACGGAAATCACCGCAGGTGTTTCGGGGGATTGCCGTCGAGCAACGCGAGATCTGGCAGATTCGCAGGGGCCGTTCCTGCTTCATTTTCTAGCTTTGAATCTATGTATGCGGCTGAGGGGCACTCAGTCATCAACCAGCAGAGGCGCGTTCAGTTCTCATCTCACATTCCGATCGGTCCTCATGAGCTCGTCTTCTGACCCACATCGCTCTGGTAACTGATGGAGATTTAAATATTTTTCTTCACGCAGTTAACCCGAATTTGGTATCGTTTTGAGACGCGGTCTTCGGAGACCATGATACCGAATATGACTCGATGCCTCGATGCCTCGATGCCTCGATGGAGTGCTCAGACGAATTCGTTTTGGAATTGATCGCACGGATCTATTGGATTTTTATTGTTACTGCGTCCCCGAGGATCCTGAATGGGCGAGGGCTGCTGGCACGATGTCTATGACGGAAGTAAGTGGCACATGAATGTCCGAGCGGTCCCACGAATTGTGATCCTCACGCTGTTTCGCGGTGGAAAACGCGACGCTCGCAGTGCGCGGATATAAAAAGTACAGTTTTACCGATTGCACATCGTTCGCGATCATGCGTGAGTTCGGGACCGTAACGCGTTCACCTTCGATAAGCACTTCTCCCAGATGGCGTTTGTTTGTAATTGGTCCCAATAACAATGCACCGTTGGTCCAGGTCCGTTGCGGTGAAAAATGGGCTCGTCGGGCGATCGTCAGTCATCCGTTTTCGCAAGTGGGGTGGCGTTTGATCACATGCCCCAGAACGGTGCCTCTTCGCGCTTGATCGTACAGACCTCGTCGAGCACTTGTTCTTCGTCGAAGGTGAGATAGTCGAGCATGTTGAGCTTCTTCGCGTCGCCTTCGGGTATCTCGACATAGAGGATATCTTCGGCCTTCACCTGCCGCCCCACGGTGACGGCGGGGACGGCGACGGCGACCTCTTGCCCCTGCTCTGCCTCTTTGAGCGAATCCTCGCCGCTGCGGATACTGGCGATCTCGCCGACGACCCTCCCGTCGGGTCGAAGGATCTTCTGCCCGGGACGGACGCGCCCGGCGAGCACGCGGATACCGAACACCGCGGGCTTACTGATCCGGAAGATATAGTCGCCGAGCACCTGGAACTTGCCGGGATGGACGATCTCGCCGCGCTTGTCGCGCTCCATGGCCGCTTTCGTCACCTCGACCCATTCCTCGTAATCTTCGATCAGTTTATAGATGATATCGGACTGGAACACCTTCGCCGGGGACTCCTTGATCTCTATCTCTTCCTTCGCGTCAGGCAGCATATCCACATTGAACCCGAGGAGCACGGCGCAGAGCGGTTCGGGGATGGTGGCGGCCTCGATGATATCGCGGCGCGAGATATCGCCGATATCGATCTTCTTCACCGGCATCTCGTGCTCGCGCAGTTCGGAGAGGAGCGCCTCGAGCGACCCGATGGCATCGGCCTTCACGATCACGCCCACGTCGTCTGGGTGGAAATCGATCTGCGATTCCGCTTCGATCTCTTCGCAGACCGTCTCGACGCGGCCGGTGGCCGCTCTCAACGGCGCGCCCGCCAATACGCCTTCGAGATCCGGTGCGGAGATCTTGACCCCCGATGCGGCGGTGACCGCGTCGACCATGTCGAACTGCTCCCGCGGATCGCGGATCTCATCCAGTGGCTTCGGTTTCATCAGCGCTTTGATCGTGGTGACGATCGGTTCACCGCGCGTACCCACCACGATCGTATCGGTCTTTTTGATCGTGCCGGCATAGATGATCGTATCGGC
>CAZSUE010000019.1:5298-18243 GCA_964609045.1 uncultured archaeon
CCGTCAGCATGCCGGCCAGCTTCGCGAGCGCGGTGGTGCCGAGCCCGCGCTCCTCTTTGATCTCGAGGACGGTCCCGAATGCGGGCCCCTCCTCCTCGCTATGGAGCGAATGCTCGAGGAATCGCTCCGCGAGCCCGACGAGGAGCATGAGCACATCGGGCAGTCCTTCACCGGTCTTGGCACTGGTGGGGATGAGTGCGAAGCTCTTCGTGAAATCTTGGATCCGATCGTAACGGTTGGAGGGGAGCCCGACATCGGCAAAACCGCCGATGATCTCGTAGATCATCGTATCGAGGAGCGACTGGATCTCCTCATCTTGTGCGTTGAATGTCTGGTGAAACGAGAGCCCGGGATGCTCGATCCAACCGTTGATCCGATCGATCTTGTTGAGCGCGACGATGAACGGTGTTTGATAGCGCCTGAGGATCTTGATCGATTCCACGGTCTGCGGCATCAGCCCTTCGTTGATATCGATGACGAGGATGGCGAGGTCCGAGAGCGCGCCACCGCGCGACCGAAGCGTGGTAAAGGAATGATGACCCGGTGTATCGATGAAGAGAAGCCCGGGAACCTCGAACCGTCGCTCGCCGAGGAGATCGCCACAGATCGCATAGATCGTCTCGATCGGTACCTCGGTAGCGCCGATATGTTGCGTGATCGCGCCCGCTTCACGCGCCACCACCGTACTGCCGCGGATATAATCGAGGACCGTGGTCTTTCCGTGGTCGACGTGACCGAGTACGCTGACTATGGGTTGACGGATCGTCATATATACCATACCACCCGAGCGATGAGAGGGGATCCTATCGCCGTCGATAGCTAATCGAGATCAGCCCTCGTAGATCCACTTGTCTTCGTTCTGTGTATATGCCAGCAGTTCTTCGTCGTCGAAGAAGAGCGAGATCTCGCGCGTGGCGGATTCGTCACCGTCGGATCCATGGATGATATTGTGTCCGAGATCGATGGCGAAATCGCCGCGGATCGTGCCGGGTGCGGACGACTGCGGATCGGTGGCGCCCATCATCGTGCGCACCATCTCGATGGCGTTATCGCCCTCGAGCACCATGGGTACCACGGGCCCGGAGGTGATGAACGATTTGAGCGACGGGTAGAACGGTTTATCGATATGTTCCGCATAGTGTTGTTCGGCAAGGTCGTCGTCGATCCTGATCATCTTCATTCCGATGATCTTGAGCCCGCGGCGTTCGAACCGATGAACGATCGAACCGATATACCCACGCTGGACTGCATCGGGCTTGAGCATCACAAATGTGCGTTCTCGTGTCATAGTTATACCTCAATTATACCTCAATTATACCTCAATATTGATTCGTTATTGGATGGAAACAGTGCTGCAATGTCTGTTCTATATAATAGAGCGTTTCGACCAACGACAGCCTCGGCCTGACTGGCTTAACTGCTATCGAGCGAACTGGACGGACAAGGATCGATGGCCGTTTCAGCAATAGGAGTGCTCAACTGCTCGCGGCATGGCTGAGAAACGTTCGTAACCCGGTGTCGTTCATCACCGCGCTTCACGGGTAAAAACGGGTAGGAACGGGGGGAAACGGGGGGAAACGGGGAGGATGGCGTCCTTATTTCTTATGTTCGAACTTTTTCGTCCATCGTACCCTGCGCGGCACACGCTTGAGCGTGATCATGTTCTTAAAACATTTACTGGAGCAGAAATAATAGGTCGTTGCATCGGACTTGACGTACATACGACCGGTGCCCGGCTCGATATTGCCACCACAGAACGAACAATTCCGTTTTGTGACCATTCATTTCACCTGATCTTGAGCTTCTTCGCTTCGCGTGCGGTCTCGCGGAGCATCAGGACATCGCCTTTCTGGACCGGTCCCATCACATTGCGCGTGATGATCCGCCCCTTGTCACGGCCGTCGAGGACACGGACCTTGACCTGCGTGGCCTCACCGGACATACCGGTGCGACCGATGACATCGACTACTTCCGAGGGAAAACCTTCAACGATGTAATCATCTCCTTCTTGGAGCAGAGCAATTATTTCATGAGATTCTTGATCTTTTTCGAAAGATCCTCGACGAGGACCCGCGCTTTTCCGGGCTTCGTGATCGCCGCCGCGGCGGTGGAGACTTCGAGCCCCGTCACACTGCCCAACTCGTTCTTGCGTGGGACATATGCATAGGGTATGCGCTTTTCTTCGCACAGGATCGGGACATGGGCAAGTATCTCGGGCGGTGTGACATCTTCGGCCATCACCACCAGCTTCGCGCCGCCGCGCTCGATGATCTTCGTTACCTCGTTGAGGCCCTTGCGGATGCGCCCGGTATCGCGGGCGATCTCCACGGCATCGTACGCTTTTTCGGCAAGTTCCTTGGGCATCTTATATCGTACATACATAGGGTTTGCCATTTGTTATCCCTCCTTCGAACCGATACGGTTCTCATCAATCATTGGGGATGTACCCAGTGAGGGTATGGACACAGGTACCGATGGGTACGACCCATACCCCGCATGAGCGCGTCCGTATGGGACCTCGCTATATAAAGTTTTATGGAAGGAATCGAATGTGGACGATCGAATTGGTGCTACTGTTTTTCGTGCGAACGCGTACCGTGCCAAATCGTATCACCCTTCCTCCATTTCGTCGGAGCCACCAGCTCTCTTACCATCTCGCCAGAATAGAGTGGCTTGCCACCCACCGATAGATAGGATAGATGGACATGTTGTACGATCTGTGAATTCGACCGCCGATCATGAACGATTGCCGAAGTTCAAAGAGCGGCGGCGTGAGCCGACGCGTGCGTTTGCCCCCTATTTTTACGCCCGAAACACAAACCTTTATAACTATGAACTGAATATTACCGAAGAAATTCCACTCTATTTTGTTTGTATTAACCGCAGGGTGTGTAACTATGGCTTATGAACGTGCATATAAAAGCATCTGTCCCGTTTGCCAAAAAACGATCGATGCGAAGTATTACGAGAAAGATGGCGAGATCTGGTTGAAAAAGACATGTGACGAACATGGTGATTTCAAGGATTTCGTACATAACAATGCGAAGCAATATACCTGGAACCAACAGTTCCTTCGGGACGGGTCCGGATGTCAACCACGCTACGGGGAGACGGACAAGGGCTGTCCACACGACTGCGGGATGTGCGACGAGCATATCAATAGCCCGGCGATCTGTCTCATCGATGTGACGAACCGATGTAACCTTAAATGCCCGATATGCTTTGCGAACGCGGATGCGGCGGGGTACCTCGTCGAGCCGCCGTTCGAGGACATCGTCAAGATCATGGAGCACTTTCGGAGTTTGAAACCGAACCCACCAATAACGCTCCAGCTCTCCGGCGGCGAGCCCACCGTGCGCGAGGACCTCCCCGACATCATCCGAAAGGGCATCGAGCTCGGGTTCCAGCACATCATGCTCACTACCAACGGGATCCGACTGGGCCAAAGCAAGGAATACTGTCAAGAGCTCGCTGACGCCGGTGTGAACTCGGTCTATCTCCAGTTCGACGGTATCGAGCCGGAAACATGGATCCAGACCCGCGGTGAGAATCTCCTCCCGATCAAGCTCAAAGCGATCGACAACTGGGCGGAAGCGTTCGGCGGCGGCGGCGGCGTCACCCTCGTTCCCACCATCGCCAAGGGCATCAACGATCACGAGGTGCCCAATATCCTCGACTTTGCCATCGACAATATCGACAAGGTCGTGGCCATCGTGTTCCAGCCCGTGGCACTGACCGGGAGGGTGGAACAGGACGAAGTACTCAAGATGCGTTACACCTCTTCGGAGCTGCAAGATGCCATCGACGAGCATACCGGCTCGTGCATGCATCCGTGGTATCCGATCTCAGCCGTATCCGAATTCGCACGGCTCATCGACTGGTTCGACGATGTCGAGACGGTCGAGTTCTCCTGCAATCCGAACTGTGGTTTCGCCAACTGGCTCATCGTCGAAGAAGATACGGGCAAGTTCGAGGGGCTCAAGGATTACATCGATATCGAAGAGGCGCTGAAATATTCGAAGAATATGTGGGAGAAGATCCGCGAGAAGGGCAAAGAGTTCAACGCTGGATGGTTCACGCGCAAGTGGAACAAGTTCAAGTACCTATTGAAAGTGCGCAAGTTCCTCGTCAAAAAAGGCCATGTCTACACGCTATTGAAACGGCTGATCCTCTCACCCTCGTACGAGACGGCGGAGAGCTTCATGTTCGGCCCGAACATCATGATCGGCTGTATGCATTTCCAGGACCCCTGGAACATCGACACGGAGCGGGTCAAGCGCTGTATCGTACATTACGGCTATATCGACCCCGATGACGGTCATGTGAAGCACGTGCCGTTCTGCACCATGAACACGCTCCATCGCCCCGAGATCGAGAGCAAGCTGGCCATCTATAAGCAACAGCCGGTCAGGCAGGAGACGGAACAGACCGTCACCGTCCCGGAGCAATAACGAAGCGTTTCCGGTTCTCATTCCAAACGGACGATCCCGGTGTGGCGTACCATTGTCTCACGCGTCACACCGGTCCCCTTTTTCTTTTTCTTTTTCTCCGTTCGACTTCCATCGCTTCGCGACCAGAGCAGAGCAGAACTGTGAGCTAAGCGGTTTACACCCCAAATAAGCCAACGGGCGACCCGCCGCTCGACATGCAGTGGTTGTTGCATAGACACTGGTCCCCAAAGAGGAAAGAACCGAACTTGAACATCGAGCATGATCACGCGCTATGGATCGGAACGCTGGAAAAAATCCAAAGGAGTGTGCGAGCTCTGTGGCGGCACCTATCTCAAACGCAGTATGAGCCGTCATCTCGAGGGATGCCGAAGAAAACAGTTAGCCGATAGTGAACCAAGCCGCGAGATAGACGCACCGTTTTATCATATCGGCGTCATGTCAGCCGTCTCGCCACATTATTGGCTCCATCTCGATGTCTGCGGTAGCGTCATTCTCGCTGAACTGGACCGTTATCGTCGGGATATATGGCCCGAGGAGTGCTGCGATCATCTCAGTGCGTTCACCATCGCAAAAGCGATCTACTCCTCGTTACCGGACCCCGGTTTCCACTACCGGTCGATGAACTATGAACTGCAACAGATCTAGCAGCCCGGGATGTGCGTCGATTACGAATACGATTTTGGGTCACCCACCGCACTGAAGTTGAAGGTCTATTCTATGCGTCGTGATCATACCCCTCTAAAAAAGATTGCATTGCTCGCGCGCAACCTCGACCCGGACTATCCCTGTGAGGTTTGCGACGAGAAGACCGCCACCATCGTCTGTGTCGTCTGTATGTGGGACGGGAGTGGATGGCTCTGTGACGAATGCGCCAAGGAGCATAGGTGTACTTCTGAATTGCTCCGTCCCGTGGTCAACTCGCCGCGGGTCGGACAATGTGGCTATTGCGGTTGAACACGATCACCGGCGGAAACGGCAAAAAACGGCGGATGGAGTCTACCACGCCACAATTGGGTGTTGTGCGAATTGACCGTACTATACATTACCCGAGCCGCACGCCGCCACGGGAGGAATAGCCGCTCTTTTTCCCACGCACATCCTGCGGCTCGGAGATCACTGGCACGCCGAAGCTCATATGGACCATGCACTCGGGGTTCAGTTCGACCTCGAGCACATCCACATAGTTGGTCCGTGAGTTGTAATAGAACATATGCCGGATCAACCGGTCCTGTTGCTCGTTGACGATCTTGAGCGCCTCACGAACCTGGATCGCCGCGATCACACTCTTGATCGTAATAGTGGCGCCGGTGCGCGGCCGAAAGAGCGTCATCTCGTCGAACGGTGTGCCGCAGTTCGGACACACGCGCACGCTTCGTGACCGCCGCGGCTGACCGCAGTTCCGACATTCCTGGAAACAGGGGAACTGCATATTGAAGACTTGCGAGTGAGTATGGTTCATATAGCACTGGAGACAGCTGTCCGGCGGGTTGACCACGAACACGCGCCCGGTATAACCCGCGGCGGCGCCGTCGATATAGGGCACATCGGCCATGAACGCACGGATATTGATATGGAGCCGCGAGGAGAGGTTGTCGAGGCAGCCGAGGACGACGTCGAATTTACCAAAGAAATCGGACTCGAACGATTCGATCTGGTCGACCACCGGTTCGGCGGTCACATCGCGAAAGATACGCATGATCCGATCTGCGAGTGCGTCGGCCTTTTTACCGTGCGCGTCGGCGTCCTCTTCACGAAAGAAGACACAATGGTTCAAGTTGGCGGGGGTGACCTCGGCGTAATCGACGATGGTGAGATTGGCGAAGGAGGAAAGGACGAGATTCTTACATACTTCGTTTCCCAATGCCCCGGCACCGACGACGAGGATTTTACTGTTCTTGATCCGGTGAAGATTCAGATCCTTGAGCTGTTTCAAATTGGATAGCTTATCCCATTTCTCTTCATCTGGCCGAAGGATCGTCGGTTCTGCCATACAGTGGTCTCTCCCCAATAATTATGCACCCATACGCAGGCGCGGTTGAAAGTATAGGGAGAGAATGAGTTTTCTCTTCATAAGTATTTCCGCTCGATCGAAGCTGATGGGAATGTGAGCCGATGAGAACCGCAGCTGAATCGTTCAATCGGGAGTGAGGAGTGAGACGAGACGCGACTTGGCGCTCCGCGCCGTCGGGTTGTCGGGGTTGATATGGAGCACTCGCTCGATGCACATCAGCTTTTCCTCGAACTTCCCGAGCTTGCCCAACGCCACCCCTTTATTGAACCAAGCCCGTTCGTCGAACCGGTCGAGCTTGATCACCTCGTCGTAGCAGTTGATCGCCTCGCGATATTCGTCGAGGTCGCGACCGAGCACATTGCCCTTACTGAACCAAATATCGGTACTGGGTCGGATGTCCAATGCACGATCGAAATAGACTAACGCGTCACGATAGGCTTGGAAGTGATTGGCGACGATCAGCCCTTTTTCGTACCATGCTTGCTCATCCTCCTCGTCGAACTGGAGTGCACGGTCGATGCTCCGTTTCGCAGCCGCGCCCTCGTCTAGTTCGCGGTTGAGGATAACGGCGCGCTCGTACCATGCCTTCTGGTTCTCCGGCGCGAGCTCGGTCACCTTGGTAAAGCACTCCAGCGCCTCACGCGGCGCGCGGTCGAGTTGGTTGATGACGCGTCCTTTTGCGAACCATGCATCGACGAAGGAGTCATCGATGGCCAACGCTTCGGTATAGCACTGCAACGCCGCATCATAGTCCTCCAGCGCCGCATAGATCAGCCCTTTGACCAGCCACCCGGCGCGATGGTCGGGGTCGTACTCCAGTGCGCGGTCGAGGCTTTTCAACGCACGCTCATGAAGTTCGAGCTTGAACAAGACGCGCGCTTTGTGGTAGAGTGCCTGAACAAAATTGCCGCGAAGCTCCAGCGCGCGGTTGAAATACTCCAGCGCGTCCTCGTAACGGTCCAGTCGGTAGAGCACGATCCCTTTGTTGGTCAGCGTACGCTCGTTGACCGGGTTGAGTTCAAGCGCCTTGTCGTAGCACTGGATCGCTTCCATGGGGCGGTTCATCGAGGCGTAGACATTGCCCTTGTTGTACCATGCATCCTCGTGATAGCGATCGCGGCGCAGAATATTTTCGAGATGTTCCAGCGCTCCGGAACGGTCGCCAAGATGGTAGCACGCATTGGCGAGGTTCGTCTCGAATGCATCGTTCGCCTCATCGAGCCGGAGCGCATTCTCGAAACATCGCCGCGCAGCTTCGAACCGAGCCGCCTCGTCGAAAAGATTGCCCTTCCCGAACCAGATATCGGCGCGGCGCGGCGCGAGTTCCAGCGCCATATCGTACTGAGAAAGCGCGGCGGAGAACTCTCCCTCCGCGCGCAGCACCGCCCCCAGCCTCAGATGGACTGCAACGCGACGCGCAGGCTGCGAGATCTGGCCTCTCAATGCCTCCTCATACCGCGTACGGGCACGAGAAAGATCGTCGGCACGACGGGCACGGTCGCCCTGGCGAACGCATTCGAGCGCATCAACGGCCACGAGTGACACCGGAAAGAGGAGCGGTGTGGTGCGTTATGTAGTTTTTCGTTACGGCGCGCTCCGTTCGGCTATCCGTTCCAAATGTGAAGTGGGAGACGAGCAGGCCGAACGAGCGACGGTCGCCTCCAAAGATGGGATGGAACAAAAGGGTATTTAAGCGCCGGGTAAAATCACGATGGTGCCAGAGCGCTCCTGGCCTCGGTGTCGTCTATGCGAATACTCCAGGTCGTCCACGATTTCTTGCCCACGCACACGGCGGGCACGGAGGTCTACTGCCACGACCTCTCTGTTGCGCTTAGAGATCGTGGTCACGAGGTTGCGGTCTTTTGTTGGGAGGACGGCCCGCTCGAGCATCCGTACCGTATGGAAACGGAGTCGCTGGACGGGCTGCGCGTCTATCGCGTGATCAAGCCCAAAAAGCACAACGAACTCCTTTCATACCTCGACGCCGGCGTCGAAGAACGGTTCGAGGAGGTGATCGCGGCGTTCGAACCCGCCATCGTCCATTTCCAACATCTTCTCAACCTCAGTATCACGCTCCCGGCCATCGCCGCCGCGCACAATATCCCCACCGTCATGACGCTGCCGGACTATTGGTATCTCTGTCCCTGGGGCCAGTTGGTACCCGGCCAATGGGACCAACGCCGATGTTGCGACCCCCGCGTGGAGCTTTGCTCAGCGGTGGATTTTACACGCTGTGCCTCATGCACCTCGTCACCGCTACCACCGTTGATCTACATCTGGCTGGAGCGCATCCTCAAAGCGCGCCCGCAAGCGCAGACGATCCAGCGCGTGATCAAACGCGGGCTCGAATATCTGGACCACCCCGGATGGATCTCAGCGCGATTACGACGGATGGCCGCCAAGCTCGAGCCCGAGGTATCACCGCCGCTCATCGAAGAACGCTTTTGCGCCGTACAGCAGATGTTCTCCACACTGGATCTCGTCATCGCACCGTCGCGGTTCATACGGACCATCTATCGTGGCTGTGGGATTAAGCCGCGGAGGTTCATCTATTCGGACTACGGTATGAACATATTCGCACCCCAACCACAACAGCGTCAGCGACATGCCAATGGGCCGCGGTTCGGGTTCATCGGCACACCGGTACGTCACAAGGGTGTGCATGTGCTCATATCTGCGTTCAACGCGATCCGCTCCGGTGCGACCCTTGAGCTCTATGGCAATTTTGCGCACGACCGCGCCTATGCAGCACGAGTGCGGGCGATGATCGACAACCCTGCCATCAAGATCGAGGGGGCGTTCGATAACGAGCACATCGCCGCCGTGCTCGCTCGGTTCGATGCGCTCATCATCCCGTCGATATGGTATGAGAACTCGCCGTTGACGATCCACGAGGCCTATATCGCGGGCGTGCCGGTCATCGCATCGAATATCGGTGGTATGGCCGAACTCGTCGCGCATGACGAGACCGGGCTCCAGTTCGAGGTGGGCGACGCGTCGGACCTTCGGGCGAAACTCGAGCTGCTCATCGCTGAGCCGGAGCGATTCGCACGGTATCGTCGCAAGATCGACGAGATCCATATCAAAAGTACGGTGGAGAACGCCGAAGAGATCGAGCAGTATTATCAGACACTCACTGCTGCCGCCGATGATGATGATGATGATGATGATGGAGTGCCCGCCATCTCGGCGAGAGAGGGTGAGACGATGAAACGATGAAACGATGAGACAATGAGACAATGAGACCGAAAGAGGGTGAGAAACGCTGCAGGAAGCAATGTTTAAATAGCTACAGCAGCATTTTCCCTTCGATATTGAGCAGAATATTTTCGTCGTAATGCGGTTGTGTGCGGTCGATGGAGGGTTTGGATTGACACGTCTCCGAAAGATCGAGAAATTTCTTCAGAATATGAACATCTACAATTACGAAACCTACAAGGACGGATTCCTCGTCCATGCACCGGGAAAAGAACGCGAAATCACCATCCATATCCTCGTGCGTGACCCGTATCTCGGTTTTAAGACTTTTTTTCTCCAGGCACCGACGAAGAACCAGTTCAAGCTCTATCGCCGGCTGCTCAAGCTCAACGGTTCGACCTTTATGGTCAAATGGTCCATTGACGAGGACGGCGACGTCTTTCTCTCCAACGAACGCCTTCTCCGCGACCTCGATTTTTCCGAGTTCGAAGCCGCGCTCATGATGATCGTCAGTGCGTATGAGGAGAATGTACGATCGGTGGAAAAACTTGTAGCAGCGCAATAGTCGATCGCGGGCTGTCTTTATTGTCGCGTGCCTCCGCAAGCCAGGAGTATCGTTCATTGACCGCAGATCCAACGCTACAATATAGCGCACCACATGCAAGTGTGCTTCTTGGTATTTTACCATTCAAGAGCAGTATGCCCAGTCACGAAACAAGAGCGTCTCTTTTACTCTCGTCCTCCTCTCCGAGGGGGCCGGCCGACGGCACCCCGCAAGATTGGGCATGAGAGGCGTTCTAAGTGCAGATGCTCGACTAGATCGTTAGTTTAATTAACCCTGAGACACTAACACGACCAGTGCGTCGTTATGAGGGCAATGCTCGAGGTCGGTTCGGGCGCCATACCCCGCATTATTCTCCCTACCACGCGCAGAGCGCCCCTCACCCGGAATATGAGTGTTGGAAACTCGCATGACGAGCATTGGGTGGATCGATGAAAACTGAATTGGAGTGCCAACGCTGCAGGGAACTGTTCGATCTCGATATTGGGGTGCCGATCTACAACCTCGATTATCACGGCCATCGCAACGGTGACGACGCTCCCACGCTCCCGCGCATCATGTTCGAGACCCGGGTGGTCTGTCCACACTGTTATACCGACATCAGCGACGGCCAGTTCCTCCTCCACTCCGATTATTATCTCTGGATCCACGCACTGGTCCTTTCCAAGCTGAATTCAAAGACGGACCCCCCGCATTCACAGCGCGGTTCGAAGTTCGACGATTTGGAGATCAGATTCATACGCCCGAAAGAACATGGATTACAGTTCCGCAAAGCAAATCTCTCCTACCCGTTGTTGAGACCGGAGCATGCCGATGAACTGCACGAAGAGGGAGGAGCGCGCGAGATATGCTATATGTACGAGAACGATCCATATGTGGTCAAATGGCCAACGCTCGACATTGAGCAAATCGAGGACGATTCGCCGGTCTATCCCCACTTCCTCCGATTGATCGAGATCTATTACAGTGAGGGGGGGGCGTATGACGCGGGTGTGGAGGAGCTCACATCGATCTTTCAGGAGATCAAAGCGGCCGGCGATGCGGCCATCCCGGTATGTATCGAACTACTCAAGCTCCTCGAGGGGCCGATAGCGATCTTCGCCGCCATGACGCTGAACGAATTTAAGCCGACCAAAGAGATGATCGTGACCATGCTCGACTGTTTGGATGTGTATTACAACACCCTTTTGAACGATACCATCGAACATATCCTCGTCCATTGGGGAACGAGCGTTGTCCCGCATCTGATCCAGCGCCTCGAGACGCGGAAGAATCGTCCGTATTACGACCCGGAGGGCGATCCAATCGACCACGACCAGCATCTTCGTGTCCTCGGCCAGATACACGATAAGAGCGCGTTCGAGTATCTCGTCAAGCTGGTACGAACACAACCGGAGAATATCGATACGAGCGCGGTGATCGAAGCGCTGGGAAGACAGGGGGATCCAGCTGCAATACCGATCCTTCGTCAGGTGGCAGAGCGAACGACGAATTATAAAGTAGAGGTGGAAGCCGAGATCACACTCGAGGTATTGGAGCTCCAGCGATCGTTCGGCGAGCTCCCGGAGGAGCTCGGGATCTACGGCGCATGCCGGTTCTGTACCAAGTACGAAGGGAAAGCAAAAAAAGAGATCGAATGCAATTGCGACGATCTGTTAGAGTGGCCGACCCCACGGTCTCTCGACATCGAGTGGTATCCGCTTCTCAGAAAGCTCTACCCATGGGGCCCCTGTGAGACCGGCGTCGACCGTATATTCGCACAAAAGTTCGAAGCTCCCATCGAACTGAGCTTTCCCGAGGAAGGGCGAAAGAGCAGCCGCATCATCTTTGAGCCCGGCACCGACATCGACGAGAATAACGGCGCGGCGCTCTATTTCGATCTTATCTTCGACGCAGGAACTATCGCCATCTCCCAGAGACTGACGCACCGCCTCGCGCTGCAACGGCTCCACGAGCATTTGTCAAAGGAAGAAGACGGCGAATTCACCTTCGACCTCATCTTGAGGCCGCACAATGGCGACCAGCGAACGGTGGAGGATGTACGCGCCGAGGCGCTCTTTACCGACGACGGGCTCGTCATTACCAGCGAGCCGCTGGAGTTCACCGTGCCGCGGGAGACACTGGAGAAACTGCGCAAAGTCATCGCCTTCAATTGGCACGCGCTCGTGGCGGATTTCTATTTCAAATTGTGGGATGCGGGTTCGTTCGATGCATGGGTGGATTTCAGGCCCTTTGGCGAGGAGGAAAGCCCCGGTAAGAGGAGCGACGAGGATACTGTACCAGCCGGCGGCGAGACCGACGAGCAGGGTGCCGAGAACGAGACCCATCCCGCAGATCGACCAGAACATCACGATTTCGAGGTGCTCGTGAAAAAGACACGCTATACCGTGTTCAAGTGCCGACATTGCGATCTGATCAAGAAGGAGTGGTCGTAGAGAGGACGGCATTTCCACCACCCAGAGACGAACCGGGGATCGCTCTACTCGAGAAAACGGCGCCTATTGTCAACCGCACTTCTATTCTACGCGCGATAACAGTGGCGATCTCTTTTCGATCCCATTGCCACATCCTCGATCGACCGAGCCGAATCGATCTCCCTCACCTCCTTTTCCTTCCACTTATCCTTGGTTTGAGAATGTCGTCGTCGTCGTCTTCGAGCGTTGGCGGTCTGGCATGGTCGATGGCGATGGTATAGCATCTGGATCCTCGACCTACATTTTCAT
>CAZSUE010000020.1:0-18042 GCA_964609045.1 uncultured archaeon
TCGATGGCCGCATTGAGCGCGAGAAGATTGGTCTGGTCGGTGATGTTCGTGATAATATCGACGATCCCGCCGATCTCCTCGGAGCGCTCACCCAGTGTTGCGATGGTGGCGGCCGCGTCGTCGACCACCGTTTCGATGTCACGGATCTTGCGCACCGCATCATTCACCGCGTTGCGGCCGCTTTCCGCGTTCTCTGTCGTCGCCTTCGCCGATGTCGCCGCGGCATCGCTCCGTTCGCCGATCTCGTTGATGCCGTGGGATATGTCCATGATCGTGTGCACGATCTCTTCGATCTGCTCCTTCTGGTCGTTGGCGCCCCCCGCGATCTGTTTCAGCGCGGCGGCGACCTCCTCCGCACCCGCATTCATCTCTTGCGTCGATGCCGCAAAGTCTTCTGCCACGGCCGAGACGGACTCGGTGGCGTCTTGCATATCGCGGACAAAGGTGCGCAGTGTGCGGATCATGGTTCCGAATGCGTCGAGGAGCGCCCTGATCTTTCCCTCCCCCTCTTTTTCCGGCAACTCGCCCAAATCGCCCTTCGTGACGGCGTGAGAGATACGCACCATGTTCCGAAGTGGGCCGACGAGCCCATCGAGCAACGCTTCGAACTCGTCGGCCACATCGCCGATCTCGTCCTTTGAGGCGGTAATGTCCATATCGACATCGAAATTCCCCGCCCTGAGCTCCCTCACCACCGCTTGGAGCTGCTTCAGCGGTCTGACGGTCCGGCGCGCGATCAATGTACCATAGACCACGGCGAACCCGAGAACGATCGGGGAAACAACGAAAAATATGGTATAGATCGCGGTCTCCATTACCGTATCGAGATATTGGGCGATCGGGAAACTCACGCCGAGGATGATGATCCCGAATAGAAGGAACGCCAGTATGATCTTCGGTTGTAATTTCATAGCGAAGCTCTCCAAACGATATGGTGGTGTTGCATCCCAAAGGAGGCATGGCGCCGCTGGTACGGTCCTACCATACCATACCATACCATACCATACCATACCATACCATACCATACGATGCCATATCATACTATGCCATACGATACCATATCATACGCTTTTAGCCCTGGTATTAGGCAACCCCGCATCTGATCTTTCCTTTGGAAATGCGTTGTTATGGTGAGAAACGGCGGACGATGGCCCCGTCTGTCCCGTTCCTACACTCCTCGGGCTGTGGGTACCCTCTTGCCGAGCCAACCAATGGAGTAATTTCCGAGGGTAGGATCAAGTAACGCGGTCTCGTCTATAAAAAAGCTGAGGGGCGCCATCCAGAGAATACGCCTAAAAATATTTGTTTAAGAGGGATCGGCGTCGAACACTGCGAGACGTGGCCGGCAGATCTGCCAACGCTGGTACAACGGAGTGCGAGTGGACCCACTGGTGGAAAACGCCACAATTCGTGGACCCCCCGCACGAAGGTTGCGTCGGTGCATGGGGTCTATCACTAGTATCGCTCCGCCGCAATGGCCGATGCGTTGCGGTCGAGCCCGGTTCGTTGCCGTCCAATTCGTTGCACATCGGCACGCGTGGTGCGAATCTTTGAACATGGTCTCTCATACAATTCAATTCAATTCAATTCAATTCAATTCAATTCAATTAAAGGCCGCCGCTTTTCGCTATCCGACGAAATGCGCGGCGGCTTTCATTCGGAGCAAAGCCGCAGCGCTCACTGACTCTTGATCTCCATCGGTGCGTCGCAGCAGCGGAACGTGCAATCGCATCCACAGCTCTTGTCCTCGGGGTCGCAATCGTCGCATTCGGCGACGACCTTCAGCTCGAGCCCGCATTCCTCGCACCATAGGATCTGGTTCTTTTCTAATTCGTGGCAATGGATCATGTGTATACCTCCAAGTCGGTTGTCGCAGACAGCGTCAATAGTGCTGTGCGACACGCTGATGAGAATGGTGGATGACAATTATAACTGTTCGTCTGTATCGCTGCGCGACAACGGAAGTTCGCAGCCGTTCTTTCGCCGGTGCAAGATGATGGGGACGGATCGTCGATCGCCCATCGCGGTGGTGAATGGATGGATGGATTGAAACGTTTATATGCAGTGGGGGAGTATAGGATGAAGCGAGATCGAAGCGCCTGGCTGCGCGTGCACCACTATATGCTTCTCGCTTGCAGCGGGTTCAACAGGAGACATCACTGATGGCTAAGAACGGTTCCTTGGAAAAACGGCTCATGAAGAAGATGAAGGAGGCCGTGTCCGAGCTGACAAGCTTCTCGACCAATGAGAATGTCAATAAAAAGATCAAGACCGCGATCGAAAAAACGGTAGTCCAACCGCTCCGCGCCGGGTCGGTCAAACGCGCCAAATCGAACGCCAAGCTCATCCTCAAGAAGATCAAGGTGATCAAGAAAAAGTATTCGAGCGGGCAGGAGACGCTCGAGACGGTGATGAAAAAGATCCGTGAGCTGGAGGACGATGGGAACGATGTCTCCGCCGCGATGCAATCCTACCTCGACGCAGAGACCGCGTTGAAGAACATCGATTACCAGACCTACGACGAGAGGCTAAAGGAGACGAAATCGGCGCTCGAGGAGATCGCCGGCGAAAAGCTCGAAGCGGTCACCGTGGGTACAGAGGAAGAAAAAGAAAAAGAAGGCACCGGCGAAGCGGAAGAAGGGGAAGAAAAGGAAGAAAAGGAAGAGTATACCTACGACCCGTTCGCAAATATCCAGGACATCCGTGGGTTCATCTACTGTAAGCTCTGCGGCGAGAAGCTCGGCGAACAGCCGATCACACAATGTGAAGGGTGCGGGAAGCGGTACCACACCGCCTGCGCGAAGGATGTGGATAAGTGCCGGATCTGTGGCGCACCGCTCGGTGGTGCGCTCCCCGAATTCGAAGGAATCACGGATGAGCCGCCGGAGGCCGAGACCGTGGACGAGGAGCTGACGGCGTTCATGTCCTGGTACGATAAATGGTTCCGCGCCATCGTCTCGAGCTGAACCATCGCTCTTGAGCCGCCTTCCCGGCGCGCGGGCGGTCACTCTCACACAGTAAGTCACACAGTAAGGCACACAGTAAGGCACGGACGCGTGGCGGTCCAGGATCTGGAGTTTGTATCGATTCGAAACGGGACACGAAAGATTAAGTAGCGTTCGTTCGCATTCATTCCCTATGGGAGCTATCGGAGGGCGGCCGTCGGCTGTGAGACGATTTTTTTTGCCTCTATTCATCATAGCTGTGCTTACAGGTGCGGGGATGGGCGCTATTGTGGCACCGGTCTCCGTTACTTTCGCATCTGCCGCGGGCACCGGGGTTGCGGAGAGCGGCTCGGAAGTATCCGATCGTGCATCCTCCAGCGCCGAGAGTCGCCTCATCGGCGTACCGGTCTGGTCCACGGGCGATTCCTGGTCCTATACCCAGAGCACGAACTACGGATGGTACGATTACTACCATTACGAATACACGCTCACGGTCAACGGCACGACGCAGCTCGTTATCGATGGCACCACTTATACCGCCTATCGCGCCGAGCGCGTCGTTAATTACCAATATGTGATCTCTTCCAGCGGCACGGGATGGTATATCACGCAAGCCAATTGCACCATGAGCGGGCCGGTCTATTATGCAGTGGATACGCTGGCGACGCTACGGATGGAGTATACGAGCGTGACCGAGTCACAGACCACCACCGCGGCGGGCACCACCTCCAGTTTGACCATCACCACCTACAACGCCACCTATACCGACCCATGGGATAGCTACCATTTTCCGTTGGCGGTGGGCGAGGAATGGAACGAGACCTACCAATACGATTGGTCCAGCGAGACGACGACCCAAACGGGCACGCAGCAGCCGTATTACACGAGTTCCAGCGGCAACGAGAGCGGTGAATGGGAGTATAACTGCACCAATGTGACCACGGTAAATGTACCCGCGGGCAGCTACAGCGCATATTCCCTCCGTGCGCGCGAGATGGATGCGAGCACCGGCAATTATTCGCTCTTCTATTTCAGTGCGGCGGTGAAGAACTCGGTGGCCAGCAAAACCTACAGCGCCGACGAAACGGTCTCGGAGACGAACCTCACCGGTACCGAAGTGGCCGACACAACTGCTCCCACCATTACCTCCGCGCCGTCGGTGGAGGAGTACAACGCCACCGCCGCAACCATCGCGGTGGTCACTGACGAACCGTCCCATGTGCGCGTCGAATACGGCACCAGCACCGATTATGGCGCCAATGTGAGCTCATCGGGCTATCGCACCGATCATACGATCACGCTGACCGCGCTCTCTCCGTCGACCCTCTATCATTTCCGTGCGGGCGCCACCGACGAGAGCGGGAACGGCCCCACATGGAGCGCGGACGCGACCTTCACTACTGCGGCGCGACCTGACACCACCCCGCCCTCGCTGGTCTCACTCACCGTCGCCACGGGCCGCGATCATGCATGGGTCAATTGTACGACCGATGAACCGTCCTATGTGAGCGTCGAATACGGCCAGACCGCTGCATACGGTCTCACGCTGGAGAGCACCGAAGCCCATACGGAGCACCGACTCCTTCTCGACGAGCTCGCGGCGGAAACAGAATATCACTACCGCTTGGTCATCGACGATACCGCCGCGTCCCCGAACACGCTGGTCACCGACGACCAAACCTTCACCACCACGAACACGAACTATTCGCTGCCGCGTCTCGTCACGCTCTCGGTCCTCCCGGGGAGTGACCATGTGCGGTTCAGCTGGTCGACCGAACCGGCCACTGGTTACCGCCTTCAGTTCGGCCCGACGCCAGCGATGGCGCGCCTCTTCGAAAACCTCTCATACGCCGCTTCCCACACCCTCCTCATCGAGGGGCTCAATACCTCCACCACCTATTTTTATCGCCTCACCATCATCACCACACCATCGGATCTGACCAATACCACCAACGGGACCGTCGATACACTGGCCACACCCGATCGCACCCCGCCCTCGATCATCGACCTCGACCTCGAGGTCTCCTCCACCGCGGCATGGCTCAATCTCAGTACCGACGAGGCGGCCACCGTACGACTCATCTATGGGTTCACAACCGCCTACGGGGTAGAGTTACGCGTCGATAATGCCGATATGGAGTTCTCATTCGTCCTCGAGGGGCTCCTCCCGGGCAGCACCTATCATTACCGTCTCATCCTCAACGATACCGCGACCCCCACGCCCAATATGAACATGACACATGATCGGAACTTCACCACATTAGCGTGCTCCTCGCTTGCACCGCCCATCCTCGATCGCACTATCGCCGTCTCCGATACCAGCGCTCATCTCGGGTTCAAAAGCGATACAGCGGTGAGATTCATCTGCCGTTACGGCCCGACGCGCAATAGAACCCTGGCCATCGAGAACCGGACATTCGCCTATTCGCATCGTTGTGTTCTTCTGTCGCTCTCACCATCGTCCGAATACTACTTCACCATCGAGGTTCGGAGTGCGGACGGGCGTGAGAATGTCACTTCCATCGGCACCTTCACCACCCTCACCGCACCGGATACCACGCTCCCGACCATCGTGGGCGGCGTCAATGTGACGCTCTCTCGTGCTAAGCTGCGGGTGCAATGGCTCACCGACGAGCCCGCTACCAGCCGCCTCCAGGTGGCAACCACTGCAGAAGCGCTCGACGGCGCATCGGGAGTGGAGGCCGACCCCGCCGCGCTCGTCGTCGATAGCATTGAAGACGCGCTCACGCACACCCACGAACTCGAGGTGCCGCTCGCCGAAGGGACCACCTATTACTTCCGCGTGGGCAGCACCGATGCGTTCGGGAACGGCCCCATCTGGAGCGGGGTGCAGATGCAAACCACGCCCGACCTCACCGCACCGGCGCCGTTGTCGACTTTGAACCTCACCCATGTGGGCGAGGATCATCTCGTCATCGAATGGTCGGCGTCAACCGCGCCCGACCTCGACCATTATGCGCTCTATTGCACCGAGGCGCCGCCAGAATCGTTCAGTGCGCTCAACGCCACCGCGACCACCACCGAGACCGGCTATAATTTGACGGGGCTGGTCGCCAACCGGACCTATTTTTTAGCCGTGGGCGTCGTCGATAGCAGCGGCAATATGGACCCAAACCTCGCGATGCTCAGCGCCGCACCCGGGAGTTCGCCCGAAAACGGTACGCTTTACGGGACGGTCAGCGATGCGAATGATGCCACGATAGCGCTATCCGGCGCGATCATTAGCGGGATAGGAGTGGAGAGCGAGAAGCCCGGGCAGTTCCGCGTGACCACCAATACCAGCGGCGCGTTCATCGTCAACGCACTCGCGCACATCCGATACCGTATCACCGTTCGGTGTCAGGGCTATGTCCCGGTCAACCGAACGGTGGAGGTCACGGACGAAAGTGCACCACTGGCGATCCAACTCGAACCTGCGTACGGAACGATCGGTGGTGTCCTCCGCGACGCGGGCAGCGGCGGGACGATCATGGATGCTCACATAAGTGTGCTCGATACGGCGAGCGGCGAACTGGTTGCCGAAGCGGCCAGCGACGGGTGCGGACGGATAGCGTTCGAACGGCTCAGAGCGGGCCAGTACTCGATCACCGTGGAGCATCAGCACTATCAGCGCGCCGGTACGGTGTTGAATGTGGAGCCCGGCGAACACACAACCTTCGAACTCTGGGTCACACCCGACGGCTCGGAACCACAATGGTACACTTTGTCGCTTGGACCGGTGGTCACAACGCTCGGCGAGACCACACACCCCGTGAGCCTGGCAACGGTCACCCTTCAGCGCGCCGACGGTGTCGGCGATCCGGTGGTCGACTTTACCACCACCACCGGCGAGGCGATGCTCAGCATCCCCACCGCATGGCGCGATGCGCAAGCGCGGGTTACCATCACTATCGAAAAGGATGGATATATCCCAAAACAACTCGTCAAGAATTTGGGGGAGGGCGCAACCCTGCCGCTGAGCGGGGAGGAATCCACCCTGCACCGGCGCAGTCGCCCGACGCTTCTCCTCGGCCCGTTCGTCGACGAAGAGGATCGCCCCATATCCGGCGCCATTGTCACCCTCCGCGTCGGTGGGACGAGCACCACGACGACCACGAACGCCAGCGGTTATGCGACCGTTACGCTCGAGGAGGGATGGAGAGGTGAACGCGCAACAGTGGCGGTGGAAAAAAGCGGCTATGATCGCACGGAGCTGGTGATCGACGCGCTCAATACCACCTCTACACTTTCTCGCGCCCAGCGTATGCTCACGCCCGCCACCGGGAGCGGTGCGGATGTCGAGACCGGGGACGGTTCGAAGCCGCAGGTCAGTCCGTATACCGCGAATATTATGCTTTTGATCGCCACCGCCGTCGCCGCAGTGCTCGTCACCGTCGTCGTCCTCTTACGCCGCCGTCCCTGATCGGAGTGGAGTGGAGTGGAGTGGAGTAAGCTGGAGCGCCGACTCGGCGGGGATGTAATATTGCAATGGATGGGTGCCCATTCCTGGCCGATCGTATACCATTTTGCTCAGAATCGCCGAAAGAGATATACTACTGATTGCAGTTTAGTACTTAAGACAAGAAAACGGGCCTGGGAGGTGCGAACTAATACGGCTGGCGATCGATCCGAGACCGGATCGGTCCGATGACCCGCGACCATAGTTCCGCACTGGTCTGTCCTACAATAGCACCCATTAACGCTAATACAACCAAACGATCACTCACCCCTAATGTTGTGGATGGAGCGACAATAGTTTTTTGATTTCACCGCAGATCACGCTCTCACTCATACCTAATCCTCTCTTCATTCGTCTTCATCCACAACTTTTCTTCCTCCTCGCCGCCCCCACCCACCACCGGCCAAACTCACTTTTCGACCGTTGGTCACCAGCTCATAGCCCATAGCCCACAGCCCACAGGCATCGTTCATTCCAGTATATTATTAGTATTATAGGCTGCAGCTTATCCTATCTATTTCTTCGTCCATATTGCGGTTCTACTTTACATTCCGGCTCTTAGTACATCGCCTTCAACGAAGTGGCGCATTCCTCGGCGATATTCGCGATCATGTCGCAGTTCTCCACGATCTTGAGGAGGTGCATCGCCGCCATGGTGGCAAGATCGATCTCTTCGCGATAGATCGTGCCACGCAGTGTCCGCTCGAGCCGGTCGGCGGTGGCCTCCGCAGCGGACACAGCCTCACACTGCTTATAGACCTCCTCCTTCTCTTCCACCTCACAGCTACTGTTCTCGTCGCGGAGCCCCGGGACGAATTGGTCGCCGTCCATCAACCGACAGCGGCCCATGGCCGCGCCCGGATACATGCGCACAAAATGCGGGCACTCCCCGCAACTTTTTTTCTTGCGCCCCCGCGCCATAGAGATCGCCCGCTGGAGCTCTTCGACCGAGTCGAGCACGGCGGTGATAAAATCGTTCAGCGTGGGCCAGATCGCATCGGGTGTGGAGCCGGTGCGCATGAGGAGGAGGACGGCGATATCTTCGGTATAATCGGCGATCAAGCTGATACGCGCGATAAGATCGAGCGCGGCGAACTTGGTCCGAAAATCGCTCTCGATCGTGCTCCAATGGAGCTGTGCCGTCTCTTTGATCGCGTCGACCTCGATATTCTCCGCGCTGATGAGCCGCTTCAGCTCATTGACGCGGGTCCTGTCGTCGCGATGGTACGCGGCGATGGCGCGACTGACAAGCTCGACCGAACGATGCGCATGTTGGATCTGATTTTCGAGAAGATCGGTGCGTAGTTTCATGGAGCGCGGCAGAAGCTGAAAGCACTATATATAGTATCTGGTCGCCGCACGCCCGGAGCGGTCGGGGCTCCTTCTGCGAACGAAAGGAAATGAATGAAAAAAATGAAAGCAGGGGTGGCGAAAAATGCGTCAGTGTGTTCCAGGAATTGTCAGCAGAAGTGGCCAGCTGTGGCTGACCGCGAGATCGGGCGTGGGCAGCCCTCTATTTACATTTTGCCCGAAACGATCAAGTACTAGAACCTCCGGCACCTGATACGAAATGGGTTGGCGGTCAGCCCCAGCTGAAGTTGCACACTGTAGTTGCACACTGTAGTTACACACCCAAAAGAATATATCCAACGGTCCCTGCGAGTCTGCCATAGTGCCTCCGGCACTGGCAGTCCCCCAGAAGAAATGTGTTTCGGCTGAACCCATGGGCCGCTCTTTCCTCCGCTTCAACCCTGTCCCTCATGCTGTCGATCTCCCGAATAACTATAAGCATCCTGCGCGTTTCCGGTCATGTATCGTATAGTGTAATAATTTCGACCCTCGACAGTTTGTCATACTTTCCGAAGGGGTTCGAAATTTTGCACTGTTCGCAGAATCGGCCATTCTTCGCTCCGCTCAGAGACACTACGCCTCGCGCCGTTGGCGCTTCGCGAATCGGTGCCATGTTTCGCGGTGCAAAACGTGGCCGATTCTGCTGAATCTGTATTTATTGGAGGATGATCTCATGACCGAAGAACCGTTAGCGTCACTGGAGCCGCATGCGCTCTGGGAACAGTTCGACACGATCCGCAAGATCCCGCGGGAATCGAAGCACGAAAGCGCAGTGATCGACTATATCAGAGCGTTCGCCGATGAGCGCGGGTATCGATATCGGACCGATACCGCGGGCAATATCGTCGTGTGTAAGCCCGCCGCGGAGGGGTACGAGGATGCGCCCATCGTCGTGCTCCAGGGGCATGTGGATATGGTGTGCGAGAAGCTGCCGGAGGTTGACCACGATTTTCGCAGCGATCCGATCCCGGTGATCCGCGAGGAGGAGTGGATCACCGCGGCCGGCACCTCGCTCGGCGCGGACAACGGGATCGGTGTGGCAGCGGCGCTGGCGGTGCTCGACGACGAAACGCTCACTCATGGCCCGCTCGAGTGCCTCTTCACCGTCGACGAAGAGACCGGGCTCACCGGCGCGTTCGCGCTCGAGAACGATATGCTCGAGGGGCGCATCATGCTCAATCTCGATAGCGAAGAGGCGGGCTCGATCTATGTGGGCTGCGCCGGCGGCGGTGCCGCGATGCTCTATCTGCCCATCGCGCCGCTACCGGAAATGATCGAGGTCGAGTGGCAAGCGGCGAAGATCACGGTCAGCGGTCTGCGCGGCGGTCATTCCGGTGTGGACGCGCACGAACAACGCGCTAACGCGATCAAGCTCCTGGGGCGGATGCTCTGGACGCTGGCTCAGACCTGCGCGGTGCGTGTTGTGGCGATGGAAGGAGGGAGCAAACATAACGCCATCCCGCGCGATGCCAGCGCCGCCCTCCTCGTCGTAGAGGACGAGCTAGACGAGCTGGACGCGCAGTTCACATCGGAGCTCGAGGCGATCCGATCGTACTATCGTCCCATCGATCCAGCCATCGAAATGGGTTTCGAAACGGTCGAAGACGCGTCCATCGACGAATGCGCCGTTCCCAATTGTACCCAGAGCCGTCGGCTCATCGACTTGATCCAGGCGCTCCCGCACGGCGTGCAGGCGATGAGCTACGATATCGAGGAACTCGTGGAGACCTCGTCGAACCTCGCCATCGTGAAGATGATCGATGACGCTGAGGAGATCGAAACGGTCGGGTTCGATCCCGAGACCACCCCGCAGATGGTCTTTCTGCACGAAAGTGTCCGTTCCTCCGTGGATACCGAACTCGACGCGGCCAGGGCCCGTATCGAAGCGGTCGCGGCGCTTGTTGGTGCCGCGGTCGAGCGCGGTGACGCCTATCCCGGCTGGAAGCCGGATCTCGACTCGGATGTGTTGCAATTGACGAAGGCGGTCTACCGGGATCTCTTCGACGAGGAGCCGGAGGTGAAGGCGATCCACGCCGGCCTCGAGACCGGTATCGTTGGTGAGAAATTCCCCGGGATGGACATGGTCTCGTTCGGGCCGGAGATCCAGCACCCGCATTCACCGGACGAGCGGGTCGAGATCCCAACGGTAGGCGATTTCTACAGCCTCCTCCTCACCGTTCTCGAACGGCTGGCGGAAACGAGCTGAGCGGTTCGCTTGCCCGAAAGGTACTCTTCTCCGATCCACGCCGAACCGTTAGAATCTGATGCGCGAGGGTACGATTGGCTCCGTCGCCGCCATGGATCGATGTTATATCCAACCGTCGAGATACGATGGTAACGAACGCTGGCCCCGCTCGCGGCATCGAAGACCTTCCACCGACCATCCTTTGTCCAACCCCTGACCATCCACCGATGTTGATCGGAGCACTGTGGGACGAGAAACTGAGCTGAGGGAAAGTATGCCGATCCTCGCGCCATGGTTGAGTGACGCGCTGAAGGCGGATACGAACGCGCTGGAGGCAGTGACAGCGCTCCTCCGATCGGTGACGAGAGACCCACACCGGTCACCGGATGTACGGCGCGAGGCGGCGGAGGCGCTCTGGGAACTTAATATGCCCTACACGGTGGAACCGCTGATCGTGGCGCTCGCCGATGAAGATATCGAAGTGCGGCAGAAGGCGGCGACAACTCTAAGTAAGGTGACCGATGCGCGGGTGGCGGAGCCGTTGGTGCAGGCGCTCGCCGATGCCGATCATAGCGTGCGGATGCTCGCCGTCAACGCACTTCGCGCCCTCGGCGCGCCGGCCATCGCACCGTTGATCGCGGCGCTGGACGACGAAGGCGTCGCCGATCATACCATCATCATCCTCGCGCTGCAAGAGATCGGTGAGGCGGCGATCGACCCGTTGCTCGACGCACTGGACGGCGCGTCGGCGCTGCAGGCTCGGCATATCATTCTCACGCTCGGCGAGCTCGGCGCCGATCGTGCCCTCGAACCGCTCCTGGCGCGTCTCGACGGCGACGACTCACAACCGCCGCTGGTGCGGCGCGCGATCGTTTGGGCGCTGGGTGAGCTCGGCGACGACGACGCGCTCCCCGCGCTCCTCACCGCTCTCGAGGACACTGACGAGGTCGTGCGCTATGCCGCGGCGGAGGCGCTGACGAAATGTGGCCCTGTGGCGCTCGACCCGCTCATCGCGCGCACGGCGCATGAGCACTGGGAAGTACGCTGGCGCGCTATCGAAGCGCTGGGACAGCTCGGGGTGGCGACCGCCGCAGTCACCGACGCACTTATCGCGAAGATGGACGACCCCGACGAGGTGGTACGATACGCCGCCGCTGAAGCGCTCGGCAAGCTCGGCGACCCGCGTGCCATCGACGCGCTGGTGAACGGGCTGAAGGATCGAGATGTCCCGTTCCGGCTCATCGCCGCCGAAGCGCTCGGAAAGATCGGGGATGTGCGCGTGGCGGAGCCGCTTCTCCAGACGCTCCTCGATCAGGCAGAGGACGAGGATGTGCGCCTCATCGTCACCGAGGTGCTCAAGGAGATCGCCGACGAGAAGATCATCGATCATCTTATCCAACGGTTCCGTGGGGGGAACACCGTCACACAGGTGGTGATCAACGATATCCTCCGCAAGATCGGTGCGGGGGCGATCCGACCGCTCATTTTTGCGCTGAAGGACGAGTACGCTCTTGTGCGCATGAACGCGGCATCGATCCTCGGCGTCATCGGTGACCGCGCCGCGGTGGGGCCGCTGATAATCTGCCTCAAGGACAAGAACCCCGGGGTGCGGTCCGCGGCGGGGAAGGCGCTGATACGGTTGCGCGGGAGATTGAGCGAGGAGGGCGAAGGGGACAACGGAGGAGAAGGGGGGAGACGCGGTGCGCCGACGAGTGCGGCGGAATGATGTGCGGGACTTCGTGCGCAGGCTGACGTTTGGTACTGCGTCATTGACCATGGATCAACCTCAACCGTCGACCCGCAAGCGAAGTTGGATTGGATGATTTGTCATCATTGTTCGCTGTTCCTTGTTCGTTGTTCGTTGTTCGTTGTTCGTTGTTCGTTGTTCGCTATTGGTTGGCCATTGACTATTATCTTTTAAGGGTTGGCGCTTATCATTTACCCGTTCGGGTCGAACTGGCGTTATTTCGGAGGGGGCGAAGGAACTTTTCGAGCCTCTGCAAGCGCTCAGAAGCAGACTATGGGTTCTAATGGCGCTCTCGCGTCCCGAGGAAAGGGGTGCATGAGAACTCTATCTGCTCGATCACTAAAGAGCGTTCGCAACGAATGGTCGAGATCGAGTTGAACGAAGGTTCCCTCACTGTGCCCCTTTTTCGTGAATGAACGAATGATTGAGCGTGACGCAGTCAAGAACCATTGCTGCTGGAGGACACGGGACGGATCGTCACACCCTCATGGGCCGCTGCCGGGGTCATCATAGGTAACGAAAGTCGCCTTCGATCGCCTTCGATTATTCCGACCACGCCACTGTCCAACCACGCCACCGTACTGGAGTACCTTCACCAGCGGTCCCAGTACATTTCTTTCTTCCCTGCAATATCTGATTCTTGTGGTGCTTCTGTGCCGAGCTGTGCTGTGCCACTGTACTTCCGTTTTGTTTCATGGGGAAATTCTCTATATTGGACCGTTACGCGGCCGGGTTGCAGCGCGCCAGCCGCATGCGCGTCGAACCACCCCTCCCTCTTACTCGTACGCCTTCATACGCCTTCGTATGCCCTATAAACCGTGGAAGTTTGATCTGAACTTCAGAGCGTCTCGACGACGATATCGAACCCGTCGATGACCCAATCGGTGTCCATTCTTCCGCGTACGATGGGTTTGCAGCGAGCTCGGCTTGGCCGTGCGGGTTCCAATAGGTGGTGATATAGACCGCGCGGAGGTTCGGCTGCATCCAACCGGGCATCGGTTGGAAGGTGGCGCGGTTGTCGAGGAACGCGCCGTCGGGGTTCAGTAAGGGCACACCTTGGTCGCCGAGGCCGAGGTCGTACCCCGAATAGCCGATATAGGAGCGATAGAAGGTCGAGTTATAGAACGCCGGTTGGTAATCGATCACCGTATCGTAGACGACGAGGGAGGGATCGGTCCTCACTTCTTCGCGCGCACGCTCCAGCGACATCCAACCACGGTTCGTGGTGGCGAGAGAGGAGATGTGCTCGCTACGCTCGCTCTCGAGCAGCGTCAACGGCGCGTAATAGATACCGGTGTTTGCCGCCGAGAAGGGGAACATATAGGAGTCGACGAGAATGTACGAAGCGTCATAGTGGTCGAGGACCTCGTGCGCCGTTCCGGGTGGTCCCATGAGCGCGCGCGCCACATCCCGCATGCGCGTTTCGTCTACGCGTATGGAGGGCGGATACATCCACGGCCGGGAGAGGGTATCGTTCATCGACGGGGACGGCGACGCCACCACCGGCGTGCAATGGGTGAGCGCCGCGACGCTTGATCCTTGGTCCCACCAGCAGACGACGCCGCTATCCGAACTCGCATGGGCATGGAGCCATTGCATCGCGGCGAGATCGTACGCCTGGACACCTCTGGAGAGCGTCTCACCCTCGTGTTCGAACCGTATCGACTGGAATGTCTTCCATGCGCTCATATCCAGCGCGTCGAGATCGAGCCAGCGGTACTCCCATTCCTCGATACTCGTGCTCGGCTCATCTTCGGCGGGAGTGGAACTCACCAGTCGCTTCCACTCGTCGTTATAATGGTCGGTGAGCTCGAGCTCGCGCTTCACCGCGCCGTCGAGGGCCCATTCCTCTTTGACCGTATTCTTCACCTCCGGCGCGTAATAGAGGATATGGGTATAGACGCCCTCGAGATAGGTTTGCGTTGCGCCCGCCAGCGATCGCTGCGGCTCCTCCACGATCTTGAACGCGTCATAGGTGCCCGCGGGCACGGTGACCGTCACCTTCGCCTCGACTTGACAGCGATAGATCACCTCCTCGGATCGTTCGATGGTCCACTCCTTCCCCATATGGAGCGGGAACGCGTAGCGCTCGTGAACGATGGTGCCGTTGGACGCCACGGGGTTGAGTGTGCGCGCGTCGATCAACCGATACTCTTCGTGACGGAAGCTCTGGAGCGCGTAAAGCGTCCGGTTTTGATACTGGGCGACCTCTTCCACATAGAGCCCGGTTACTTGCGTGGTCTCGTTCGCGGTGCCGACCTCCTCATGGAGATGATAGACCCAAGTATCGCCCACTTCCCATGCGGGGACGTCGGTTCGATACGCGAAATAATAATAGCCGCCGCCACCCGCAAGAAGCACGATGATGATGACCACCAATAGATACGTATAGGTACTGGTCCGTTCCTTTTTCTTCTTCGCTTTGTCCGTCTCCTTTTTCGCCATTCACAATCCCCTGGGGCTCATTCCATTCAAAGGGTTGAGTATTTAGATTTTTGCCAAAAAATGTATTAGTTAGGTGCTCTGCCTGGAATGAGCCCCCCTGGAGGAGCACCTTCCGTCTATCGTCATTACGCTTGCAGATTATAATTATTATCACTGCGCGGGCGGTATCCCTCCCACCCCTCGGTAGGAATAGGCGGATCGTGAGCCGGTGGGAACCGAAAAAAACACACGCACCAGAAGCTTTTAATAATATCGAAACGCGCGAAACTCGGCCCTTATACCCGCGCTCATCTATAGTAGCATATAGGTGACGAACATGGCAACGAACATGGCATCGGCAGAAGAATGCATCATCGCCAAGCACCCCAAGAACGGTATCGTCTGCACCCTCCCGTACGATATGGACGACCGCCTCATCCTCGACCGTATGGCCGAGCTGCGCAAGAGGGACCCGTCGATCGAGTTCGAGATGCACCTCGAGCCGGTCGCGGTGGCGGCATAACTTCATTCATGGAATGAAAACGGGATCGGAAACCAAAAAGAGTGGCCGTCGGGGTCGGCAAGAAATAAAGGGAAAAAAAAAGGAAATAGAAAAGGATGGACGCCCCTCACCCCCCCTCAGCCCCCATCGTTGATGGGGCGCCCATTTCTTGGAACTTGGGACAGACGGTGCCGCCCGAACATTGCATTTGCATTGCATTGCGTTGCATCGCGTCATGCTCTGGGCGGGCTTATTGTACAACTTTTTGACACATCCCTTATCCCCAATTCGACCTTACCAGAGCGCGAAGGTCGCGCCGGTGTCGCCGTCGAACTCCATGGGCGCGTCGCCGCCGCCGTACGGATAGTTCGCCGCAGCGTAATCGTACGCCGCTTCCATAGTGGTGCTCGGGTCGGTGTTGTAATAGTTCACGAGCGTGTCCTCCAAGAATTGGTAGGTCCACGCGCCGTTCTCATAGCCCGGTTCGTCATAGCCGTACCCGTCCTCGGTGCAGGTGGTGGTGCTGTATACACTGCCGGCGTTGGGCATGTCCATGAGGTCGTCGCCCATCCCGCCGGCGTAGCAGTGGTCGACGAAGACGAAGATGCGGCTGGCAACGGCGTCGTCGAGGATGGACGCTAGCTCGTAGTCGTAGAGGTCGCCGTCCTCGCCGTCCTCGCCCGAACCGCAGTCCCACATACAGAGGTACGAGTTCCAGTTCCCGTCGCCGCCGCCGTGACCGGAGGTGACGAACGAGATGACATCGTTGGAGCCGGCGTTGGTCACCACATTCTCGAGCGCGGCCTTCACATTCGCCTCCGTTGCGAGCCCGTCGTACTGCGGGTAGTTATTGGTGTGCCCGTCGCCGTAGACATAGATATGCTCGTAGCCGAGCGCGGCGAAGTAGTTGTACCAGTCGGTTGCGTCCTCGTCGCAGTAGCTGAGGTCGGAGATCGCCTCGTAGTCGGAGATGCCGACGATGACCGCCCAGTGCTGCGTGTCCGGCTGCTGGGTCTGGTCGACGATGCAGCTCACCTGCGTCGCGTCACCCTGATTGCCCGCAGCGTCAAACGCGCGGGCGTCGACGGTATGCGAGGTGCCGTCATCGTACTGGGTGGTGTCCCACGAATAGGTGTACGGTGCGGTCGTATCCGCGACCCAGCTCCCGCCGTCGATACTGAACTCGACGCGATCGACCTGTCGATCGTCGCTCGCCGACGCGGTGACGCTATAGGTGCCGTAGACATCGGCGCCGTCGGTGGGCTTCGTGATCTCGCAGCTCGGCGCGGTGGTATCCGGTGAGTTCGGTGTATAGGTGACATGGAGCGTATAATCGGTGTCCGCGCCCGAATAGTAGTTCACCCGTATCGCCCACATGCCGCTCTCCGTGGCGTCGTAGTCGATGATCTCCGGATTGTCGTAGGTATACGCCTCTGCGACATAGTTGCTATAATCGCTCGGCGCATAGAGGAACATATCCAGATCTGCGTCCGTACCCCAGCTCAATTCTGCATGGATCGCGCCGACGCCGGCGTCGAAATAGTGCCAGCTATCGGGTGAAGAGCTGGTGACGGTGCCGTAGAAATAGTCGTCGCCGCTGCTCTCCGCCAGTGTGGTGAAAGTGTAGTCAGCGCTGACGGTGGGGCCGTTCCCGTCGTCGTCGGTGCTCTCGACGCGGTAGTGGTGGGTCGTCTCCGGCGCGAGCCCGGAGAGGGTGACGCTGTGGCTGGTGACGAAGCTGCCGTCGGTCACCGTAGAGCCGTAGGCGGTGGTGGTCCCGTACTCGACGACGGAATCCGCCGGCTCGTCGGTGGTCCAGGTGATGGTCGCGCTCGTGTCGCCCACGCTGGATGCGTCCACATTGGAAATGGTCGGCGGGGTGGTATCTGGCTCCGAGCCGCTGCCGAACCATGTCATTACGCGCTCCATGAGGAGGTCGCGGTCGCTCGTCGTGCTCATGGTCTCGAACCCGAACGAGAGGTAGACCACACGATAGCTCCCCGTATCGATCTTGAGCCCGGCGCATTCGGAGGTGCTGCCGTACTTGAAGATCGTGTCGGCGGCGGCGTCCGGTGTGATCACATCCTCCCAAAGTGTGTAGAGCGATGTGAGCGAGTCGGAGATGCCGTCGGAGACTGCGTCGCCCGCGATGCCGTTGACCGTGGACGAGCTGGCGCTGTCGGCGACATAGGAGGCGTGGAGGTAGTTCTGATAGAACGAGGTGGTCCCGATATCGTAGCCGATGTCCTGGCCGGAGACGAAGAGGTTGCCGCCGCCGTTGAGATAGTTCGTCAATGCGTCCTGGTCCGCGCTCTCGATCGTCTTGCGGTAATCGCGGCCGACGAACCAGATGACGATATCGTAGTTCGACATGGTGCTGTAGTCCGCCGCCCCGCAGCGGAACCAGATGCGCGAAGGCGCCCGGGATCT
>CAZSUE010000021.1:0-17616 GCA_964609045.1 uncultured archaeon
GCAAAAGAGCTCGATCTCGATTATAAGACCGTTCGCCATCATCTGAAAGTGCTCAACAAGAACGGGATCATCACCACGGTGGGCCCGCGGAAATACGGCCAGATGTATTTCCTCACCGAGGCGATGACAAAGCACTACGCGACATTTCAAAATGTCTGGGAGCAGGTAACCGGCGAGGATTGAACGACGACCGGACCATTTGCTATTTGATAAGAGAGGCCAGGGATTTACGATGAAAAAGATCATCCTTATCGCGATCGTTCTCGGCATCGTTTTCGCCGCAGGTATCGCAGGCGCCGTACTCAGCAATATCTATGCCGAACCGTTGACCCATCCGTTCATGCGCGGGAGGAGGAACAACAGGACTGGCGAACCCTTTTTCGAGGAACGCGAGCTCGAGCGCGCGCAAGCCGCAGGCGAACTCTATCTCCCGCTCAAGACCGCCGTCACATCGGTCAATATCGCGCTATCGGTCCTCCTCATGGGGCTCTACCTCTCACTCTATCGCAAGATCAAGACGGAGTTCACCATCGGGCTGTTCGTCGTCACATTCTCGTTGTTCGTCTACGCCCTCACATCCAATCCATTGCTCCATATGCTCTTTGGGTTCCGATGGATCGGGCTGGGGCCGTTCACTTTGATCCCCGACCTCTTTGCGACCGTGGCGCTCGCGGTGCTTTTCGTCATCAGCCTGAAGTAGCGCATGGGCTACCGAGCGGCTCCCGGTGCATGCGAATCAGCCCCTCTCCGGAGGCGGTACCAGCTCGATGAACTGGTGCGAACGGACCGCGTGCGCGGCACAGGATAGACACGGATCCAGCGCACGCACCGCCATCCCGATGAGCTTGCGCCCCTTTGGCGAGAGCGTCCCCTCGCTCACATGCTCGCGTGCGATCGATTCCAGCGCAGCGTTGATCACCGCGTTGTTCTGTTGCGTGGGTACGATGATCGATGCGTCGGTCACCAATCCGTTTTCGAGCGTATAACGATGGATCAGCGTCCCACGCGGCGCTTCGAGCACGCCCGTGCCGGTGGCGCGCGCCGTATGCGGCTCGAACTGGGTCCGGACCTCCGTGTCGGCGGTGGCGGGCGCGTCGAGGAGGTCGAGAATACGCTCCGCGGCGTAGGTGACCTCGAGCCCGCGCGCAAGATCGTTGAGGAGCGGGTTGTCCGGTGCCGAAGTTGCGATACGTTTGAACCCCTGGAGCCGCTCGTCCGCGCGCGGCGTGGGAAAATGGTCCAGCGTGAGGAGCCGTGGGAGCGGCCCGGAGGTCAGCCGCCCCTCCGGCCAACCGCGGTCGGTGATGTACGGGAACTTCGAGTAGGTCCATGGCACGGTCATCTCGCTGATATGGGCCGGATACTCCGATCGATCGAACGCGGTGATGATGGCGCCCGCATCGTCGCGCAGCTCGATGGTGTCACCGGTGAGGTAATCGGGCGCGTCGGAAAGCAGCGAGGTCATCGTATTCGCGGCCACGGTGGGGAACTCTTCCAGTTGCTGATGGACCGCGCCGGTGAGGAACGCGTTCATCTCCCGCGCACCGTCGAGGCATTCGTTGGCAAGCTTCCGCACACGGTCGATATCGTCGCGCAGCGGTCGAAGGAGCCCGCCGACCACCGCACCGGCGGAGTGGATATTGCGTCCGCCGATCGCGTTCTCGATCTGTTCCCCCGCGCTTCGGAGCCGGAGCGCGAGCTTCCCGAGCCACGGGTGCGTCTCGAGGAGGTCGAAGATATCGTGCGCCTCATGCCCGAAGAAGTCGGGCATCACCATGAAACAGAGGTTGAGCGCATGGCTTTTGATAATGAGCCCGAGGAGCATGATCTCGCGGATGTTGGTCACCGTCTCGGAGACATCCACGCCGAGCGCCTCTTCCAGCGCCTTCACCGCGGCGAGTTCGTGTGCCGCCGAGCAGATGCCGCAGACCCGCGCGCCGATATACGGCACCGACGAGAGATCGCAGCCGCTCAGAAACCCCTCGAACCCGCGAAAATCGAGCACTTCGAAATGAACATGGTCCACCGCTCCGTCGTCGTCGAGAAAGATGCGCACCTGTGCATTCCCCTCGATGCGTGTGGCCTGCCGTATCGTCAAGATCTTCGCCATGCGTTCATCCGTCCGTTCCTATCGTTATGGTCATGATCTGCGACCCTTCGTTTCCTCTCGGGTCGTGTGCGCAGCACGCGGGCACCGCCTCGCACATCGCACTATATGCACTATAAGATCTTATGGGGATTCTTCATCCGCTGCGGCTCGACGATCACGGTAAAGGCGTGGTAGAAGAGCGCGGTGGATACCAGCGTCTTTTTGATCAGCTCGGAGGAGAGTTTGGTCCGTTTCGCCATCAGCTCCGCCACCGCGTCCACTGCGGAGAGGGTGTGCTTCATGATGATGCGCTGCGAGGCGGTGCGACAGCCGGAGCATGGGTACCCCGCACGCGGGCAAGGCGCGCCGCAGCCGTCCCGCGTCACCGATCCGAGACAGAAATAGCCCTGCGACACGAGACAGATATCGGGATCCGGCACTTTGAGCGTGAGCGTCGCGATGGCCTCCGGCGGCCAGACCTTGGGCACGATCTTCCGGCCACACTCACGGCACACGATGGAGCGGTTCGGCTCTGGCACCTCGCCGTCGAGGAGCTGGGCCAGCACTTCGAGCGAGCGCGCCACCGGCGGCGGACAGCCGGGAAGGTACCAATCGACATCGACGAACTCGTCCACCGCACCGAGGCTCTCCCGGGGTGTGAGCGGTTCGTCGAACGACTCGGTATCGGTATCGGAATCGTAGACCTCTGCGAGCAGCTCGCGCAATGAGTAGAGGTTCGAGAGTGCGGGAATGCCGCCGTGGGTCGCGCAGGTGCCGAACGCGACGAGCGTGTGCGTGTTCGCCCGCGCTTCGCGTAAGAACGCGACCTCCTCCTCGGTACGAACACCGCCCTCGACGAGGAGGATATCCGAAGTGGGGATCGATTGCGCGTCGGTGAACATATGGGAAAAGCCGATGGAGACGTTGTCGAAAAGGTCGAGGAAGCCGTCGGTATCGCCGAGCAGCGAGAGGATACAGCCGCCGCAAGAGGCGAGCGAGAGCGTCGAGAGCACTGGCGCGGTGCGCGAGCCGCGTTTCGAGGCCCGCTCGTCGATGATCAGCTCGGTGGTCTCACCCGTTTTTCGATCAGGGTGGGCGCGCCCCATGGCGCGGATCCGTTCACTCAAGTCCTCTTGCATGGGTAACATTGCCAACGGCGCCTCTCCACTTTAATCCTTCGTTCGCGAACGGGTGCCTTCTGCGTACCCCCATGACCATATCATATCATATCATATCATACTACACAAACGGTGGGAGCCGAGGCCGAGGTGGCGGCCGATCGCTACCTTCCTATCACCCGTGGCACCAACGAGGAAGTACACCTGCTTTCCCGCCCGTTCTCCAACGCACAGGCGCCGCTTTTGGTTCCGTCTCGCGTTATTGAGCATTATCGGGCTTATCGCGCTCATCGGGCCCGCGAGCACGCTCCTCGCTCGTCCCAGCGTACGGGAATATGATCTCGTAGCGTGTCCCCCACGCCGTTGTACGGTGAGCTCGCCCTGGAGTTGGTCGGTCACCATCGCATAGACCAGTTGCAGCCCCAACGATCGGGTGGCCGAGAGCTGGACCTCTTCGGGAATACCACTGCCGTTATCCGCCACCGTGAGCGTGACCGTTCCATCGTCGGTATGGAGCTCCACCGTGAGCTGGTTCTCCTTCTGTTTCCCGAACGCATGTTTGAACGCATTCGATACCAGCTCGTTGATCTCCAGGCCGCAGGTGATCGCGACCACGACCTCGAGCGCGGACGCGTCGCTCTCAAGCTCGTAGCCGATCGATACAATCGGCGAGGTCGGAGATCCGGTTTGCAGCCTGAGAGGTCGGGCGCGTAGACTTCACCGCAGCCAGTGTATCGGTTCGAGCCGCGACATCTGCATCTGCATCTGCCTCTTCCTCTTCCTCTTCCTCGTTCTTGTTCCTCCTCTTGCGGTCGCGTTCGCGAGTGGCGTGGGCGTGGGTCATTACGGCCACACGGAGGTCGCATGCGACCATGTGATTTTCGGCCGCGGTGTCGAAAAGCGCGATCCATGCACGGTAATAGCCGCGCGATTCGACCATATGATGGCAGACGGTTTGTGCCAACCGTTCCGGGTCATTCTGCTGCGTGATCAAACGGTTGACATTCCTGATCCCATGGCGCACGCGATCGAGATGGTCGACCCGCTACTCGAGCTGGTGCCGATAGAGTGCGGTCTCGATCGCGGTCTTAAGCTCTTTTTCTTTGAACGGTTTGACGAGGTAACCGAAGGGTCGCGTCAGCTTGGCACGTTCGAGCTTGACATCGTCGACATATGCGCTGAGATAGATCACGGGAATATTGAACCGCGTATAGATCGCATCGGCCGCTTCGATGCCGGACATCTCGCCGCGAAGGACGATATCCATGAGGATGAGGGCCGGTGTTGTCTCCTCTGCGAGCCCTATCGCGTCCTCGCCCGTACTGGCCATCGCCGTGACCTCGTATCCGAAATCTTCGAGGCTGTGCTGGATATCCATGGCAATGATACGCTCGTCCTCGGTGACCATGATCTGTGCGGGACACGACGGACCGAGCGCTGCGGAGGTGTGTCGGTGCGACGGTGCTGGTGAAGATGGTGATGGCGCCGTCGACTGCGACGCTGGGGTGGAAGGGGGCTCGCCGGTCATGGTAAGGTCCGCCTTGATCGCGATACGCCGGTCGTCGCGGGTGAGGAGGACTGCGGAGGCGTCCAATGGCATAATGTATTGGTGGTGATGTGCGACGCCGTGCTCATGCTGGCGGATCATTATACATATAAACTTTTAATCCTCTGTTCGTTCGATGAATGGTCATCGCGTCACTTTCCCATACGAGTGGGTGTCTTTGATACGGTTCGATGACCGATCACACCTATGACGCAGAGAGGATCGATATCTATGAAGATCGGAAAACGGTTCCAAGATGAGACGAAATATAACGCCGGTGTATCGCCGCCAACCTTCGACGAGTCAGGGGAGACGCTGGCGCTCCCCGCGGTAAATCGAGCGCTCGGTTCCGATGCAAATTTGTGGACTTTGATCGAGTCGCGCCGCTCGAAACGCAGTTTCAGCTCCGAGCCGATATCGCTCCAGTCGCTCGCCAACCTCCTCTGGGCCATGCAGGGGGTGACCGGTCGCTCGCATGGCCACGGGCTGCGCGCATCCCCGAGTGCGGGTGCGCTCTATCCTGACGATACCTATTGCGTGGCGCATCGCGTCGACGGACTCGGACCGGGCGTTTACAAGTACCTCCCCGCCGAGCATCGGCTCGTAACCGTCCAGCAGGGCGACCTTCGCGCCGAGACCGCACATGCGGGGCTGCGGCAATCGATGTTGGGCGATTGCGCCGTCGCATTCATCTGGGCCGCGACGCTGGAGCGTGCGCTGTGGAAATACCGCCAGCGGACCTATCGCTATATCTACCTCGACGCGGGACATATCTGTGCACATCTCTATCTCGCATGCGAGGCGCTGGGACTTGGATGCTGCGGTGTGGCCGCATTCTACGACGACGCGGTCAACGCGTTGATCGATGCGGACGGTGAGACGGAGACCGCGGTCTATATGGCTGCCGTGGGAATGAGTGAAGGGTGATGACGGTGGGGAGTGAAGGGTAAAGAGCGAGGAGTGAAGAGGGGGAAGAGAGGGGAAGAAAAGAGGACAAAGGGGCGGGAAGATGAAGTATGGTATTTAGCAGAATCGGTCCCTTCGGACTGCGAAGTACCCGAAATGCGAACGATCAATCAATTCAAATACTTCGAAGACGCTGCTAGCGCTTGGCCGGGAGAAGGTGGACAGCCGACGGTAGGCGGTGTGGCATCGGCGTTGTCGATGCTGCACGCGCCAGCTGAGGAAAGTCCTCCCTCCATCGGAACGGTGGTCCGGCGCAAGTCGGATGGGCGAGAGTCCAGGCTCTGGAGCAGAAACGACACAGTCCCCGTCACGACGCAATGAACCGGGTTGAAGCCGGCGAGATCGGCGGGGGAATTGGTGAAACGGCCACCCCCACTGGAGCAAGTCCAAACGAATCGGGATGACCACTCCGGCGACCGATGGGTAGGACGCTAAGTAGAATGCTGTCAGGACCGTGGCGGAAACGTCGCGGTTGGAACAGAAGGAGGCTTACTCCCTTGACCCGGCCAACCCCTCATTTTTCTTACCGTGGGTCTCGCGTCATGAGGAGCGGACCCACCGTGCGCGTCGGACCGATCGATGCGGAGGCGATGGCAGTGGCGTAAATGCCGCTCTCATGAATACGAAAGGCTTATTAAACGAGCATCTGATGATTTCGCCAGTGCTACCATGGTTCAGAAAAAGACGCTGTTCCGATCATTTCTCATTGTTATTATTCTTCTCCTGGTTACGATGTCGATCGCGCCGGTCTTTGCCGCAAGGGGGGGTGTCGCGAACCATTCCAGAGCCGCTACGCTCCCAATGAACCCCTCCATCCGCCAGGGGGGCACAACGTTGCGCTCGTCCGGCACGATGCCCATGACGGCAAAAGCGGTTCTTGCGCACGCGGCCGACCACTTGTCAGAGAAGGACATTTCAGGTTCCACATCAACCGTTGCGCCGGACGGCGCGCCGTCGTCGATATCGTTCTACGACCGCGACGGCGATAAGGTCGAGGATGCATTGGAGTCCGACCTCGCTGCGCTAGCCGCGATGGCCGCCGATAACGAGATCGAGGTCATCATTGCACTCGGGTTCGACATCGAGCGCGAAGGGATGAATGTGGCGGACGGTGCCCGTTTCGACGCACTCCTCGCCCGTCTCGACGCGCTCGACGGGATGGTGGAGCATCGATGGTACGGCATCGATATGGTGCATGTTTCACTGCCTGCGGCGGCGGTACGCTCCATGGCAAAGGTCGAGGGCGTCGATCTCGTCTGTAAGATCTTCGAACGGCACATCTTTCTCGACGACAGCCGTTCGGCGATGAACGCCGATCCGTACAGCCTCGAACAGGCGGGCGTCTCCGGCGCCAACGGCGCGGGCACCACCATCGCGGTGCTCGATAGCGGCTGCGACCCGGCGCACGAGGCGTTCCCCGGCGGGTACGGCTCTTCGGGCAAGATCACCGGATGGTACGACGCGTTCGGGCTCGACGACGAGCCGTACGACGACAACGGACACGGGACCCATTGCGCCGGCATTGCGGCGGGCAACCCCCCCGGGAGCTACAAAGGAGTGGCTCCGGAGGCCGATCTGGTCATCCTCAAGGGTATGAATAAGGACGGCGCGGGGTCGTACGAGATCACCGATTGCCTCAACTGGCTGGTGACGAACCACGATATCTACGGCGTCAATGTCCTCTCGCTCAGCCTCGGCGGACCGGGCTATTCCTACGCCATCGACAACCCCTGCAACACGCTTATCAATCGCGGTGTGGCGGTGGTGGCTGCGGCGGGCAACTCCGGTCAAGCGGATATGGGCTCGCCCGCCTCGAACCCGAATGTGATCACGGTGGGCTCATCTTCCAACGCTTTGACCGTCTCCTCGTTCTCGACGCTGGGGCCGGGCGAGAACGGCGCAACGAAGCCGGAAGTGCTCGCCGTGGGCGAGTCGGTGATCGCACCGCGCGCATATTGCCCCGACCACCCGATCTCGAACCCGGCCCAGGACGGCTACCCCGACATGTACGAACCGACGCATGGCCAGGAAGGCGGTTGGCCGGTCAATTCCGATTATATCGAGGCGCAGGGTACATCGATGGCATGCCCGCATGTGGCCGGCGTGATCGCGCTGGTGCGGCAGTTGAACCCCACCTCGTCCATGGCGATGCTGAAACAGTCGTTGAAGGATACGACCTTTGCCAACACCGGGAACGGCGACGGCGACAATACCAACGGCTGGGGCGTCGTCGATGCGGCAGAGTTCGTCTCCGTGATGGGGCACGCCCCGACGATCACCGACGCATGGGTCGGCTCGGCGGGGAACACGGTTGCGAACCGTTTCGAGGACGATACGATCCAGTTCTACTGCAGCGCCACCGACGACGACGGCTATATCGACCGCTATGAATGGGATTTCGGGCTCCCGCACGGTGCCGCCACCGCCACGGGGCAGAGCGTCAGCTATTCGTACGATACGCTCGGGAGCAACAACGGCGAGTTCTGGCCGCTGGTGCGCGCCATCGACAACGACGGGCTCTGGGCCACGGAAGTGCTGCGCGTGATCATCCGGAACAAGCCGCCCACCGCGGTGGCCGGGAGCGCGCTCTCCGGTTTCGAAGGCGACACGATCCAGTTCGACGCGAGCGATTCCACCGATACGCCGTCCGACCGCGCGCGGCTCGAATATCGATGGGACCTCGATCCCGAGAACGACGCGCGAAACGATTACAATGCCTCGACCACATGGGACAACGACGGTATCCCGGATAACGACGGCGACCTCTTTGGCGTCAACCCGACCCATGTCTGGGAGAAGTCCGGGAGCTACAATGTGACCTTGATCGTCACCGACGACAATAATGCGGAGGATAAGGACTCGATCACGGTTACGATCAACAATAAGCCGCCACGGGCGGAGATCGGTCTCAGCGATCAGAACCCGTTCGATGTGGATGAGGACCAGACGATCACCTTCGACGCATCCGGCAGCACCGACACCCCCGGCGACCAAGCCAGCCTCGAGTACCGGTTCGACCTCGGGGACCAGAACACCACCGAATGGGATTCGAGCCCGAGCCACTCGCATAGCTATTCCACGGCGGGCAATTACAATATCGAGGTCACGGCCCGCGATGACGACGGTGCGATGGATAGTGCCACGATGCGTATCGCGGTGCGGAATGTCCCGCCCACGGCATCCATCAAGCAAATATCCGACCCTAACATTCGCGAGTTCGACTCGGTCACGCTCGATGCATCTGGCTCCACCGACACGATCTCGGATCAAAACGGGCTCAACTATAGCTGGGATTTCGATACGGAGTACGACAGCTCCGGTGACGGCGTGCCCACCAACGATGAGGACGGGTACGGTCGCACCGCGCAGATGACGATCGAACGCGACGGAATGATCACGGTGAAGCTGACGGTGCACGACGACGACGGTGATACCGGCACGGCGGAGATGTCGTTCAATGCGTCCAATGCACCACCGAAGGTCGATCTTTCGACATTGGGTGAGATCAACGCCTTCAAAGGTGAGCGGATCTGGTTCAATTATACCGCCGTCGACTCACGGCAAGATCAGTCTTCGCTCAATTATACCTGGAGCTTCGAGGGCGCAACGAAGTACGGCTCATCGGTATGGTTCATAAGCGAGTATAGCGGGTCGAACAAGGAGATGGCGCTGGAGGTGCGCGATCGCGACGGCGCCAATACGAAGGATACGCTGACGATCAAGGTGGAGAACCGCGCGCCGGTACTCACACCGGAGGATATCATCGTCGAAGGCGATATGAACGAGGGCGAAATGCTCAGCTTCAGTGCCACTCCCGACGATTCACCGTCAGATCTCCCCTACCTTTCCTATGAATGGGATCTTGGTGACGGGGGTACGAGCATGGACGAACGGCTGAACCATTCCTACGAGGAAGGCTATCGGACCTATACGGTCACATTGACCGTCCGTGACAACGATGGCGCCACCGCCACGGCTGAGAAGGAGGTGACCATCAACGCACCGCCGGTGGCGGCGGTGGAGCTGGAAAGCGACGCGGTGGTGGCAAATTCGGCAGTTGAACTGCGCGCCACCGGTACCGACCATGAGAACGACATGATCGTGAAATATGAATGGGATTTCGACAACGACGGCATCTACGATGCGGAAGGCGCAGATGTCGAGCACACCTTCAAAGAGGCCGGAATCCATGTGATCACGGTACGACTCACCGACGAACACGGTGCCACCACGGTGCGGACGCGAGAGATCATGGTGGACGAACCCGAATCGACGGTGGCGGGTCTCGAAGGGGACATCCTCTACATCATCATCGCCGCGGTGGTGACGGGGGTTGTTGTCACCGTTTTCTTCGTCATGCGCCGAAAACGCGCGAAGAAACGGCTCGCGACGATGTACGGGAATAATAAAGAAAAAAAGGAGCGCGAGCGCGATCCTGCGCAAGAGTACGATGCATTGTACGGTTCGGCTAACGGTTCGTCGGGCGGCGCCGATACAGATACCGATGCCGGCGACGGCTACGATTATGATGGTGACTACGGCAGCTACTACGACGAGCAGTACGACTATGACGACTATGACGATTATGACCATGGTGGGGAGAGTGGGTATGATCAATACGGCCAGTACGATGCACGGCAGCAGTACCCACCCACACCGCAACGGTCGCAACCGCACCCGCGGCAACAACCACGGCAACAACCGCGGCAGCAGTCGGACCAGTCGGGGCGCTACTATCAGCAGCGATCGAGCGGGTGGCAGCAGTCGTCAGCGCCGCAACGACCGTCGGCTCACACTCACCCACACCAAACTCACCAGCAGCGCCAGGGGCCGCGCGACGGCTATAACGACGAGTGGAAGTACTAAGAACACCGCGCCGTCATTTCATCTCACGCGATGGTCGGTCCGGTCCCGGCAGCGTGTTCGTTAAAGGAACCAAACCAAAACGAGAACTCTCGCCAGTCCTATTTCTCGACGCTTTGCAACATTGGTGGGGGGCGAGGAGTCTCCCCTCGCCTCATCCTTCCCATCCCTTTCTCCTTCGCCTTTTTTTGTCACCTTCTCCAACGGAGATGAAGATGAAGATGAAAATGGAGAGCGAAGCTACACCGATCAGGAGGATGGTGGGAACGAAACCATTTATTCATTCATTCATTCATTCATTCATTCATATACATATTGAGAAAAATGGTTAGGGTCGGTTGCATTGCGTATATGTTCTTAGGATCATCGATCAGAACAAGCGCGACTGGATCTCGCGTTCCAGTTCGAGATGCATCTCGTCCGAGATGCCGTATGTCTCGCGCATGGACTCGAGGAAGAACCGCTCGTCGTCGTCGACCTGGCCGTCCTTCCAGGCCCGTTGCAACGCTTCGCGGTACCGATCCAGCGCCGCGGGCGAGACACCGCCGCCGATCTGTGAGCGCTGGACCACCGAATCCTGTATCGTCACCTCGCCGGCGCTGGAGCCGAGCTGCCCCGGCGGTGGTGGCGGAGCCGGTGCGCCGCTGCCGATCTGCGAGCGCTGGACCACGCTGTCGCGGATCGTCGTCTTACTCCCGGCGACATATTCGCCGATATGCTGGATCACCGTTGCCTCCTCGATATAGTTCTTGATGTTCGTCCGTTTCTGGATCTCGTCGAGGAGCGTATGGTAGAACCCGACGAGCATCTCGTCGTTCTCCGCATACGCGCGAAGGATGAGCTTCGATTTCTTCGACCCGCCGAGCACCTCGAGCTTGGTTGCGAAGCGCGAGCCCTTGACATCCTCGGCATAGAAGAGCGTCATCCCACGGAAGAGGTTGTGCCCCTTCGATTCCTTCGGCTCGAGCATATAGAGGTTCATATCGCGGATCACATCGTTGGCGATATCGAAGAGCCCCTCCGCCGAGATCGGTACCGATTCCGTGGTCTCTTCATAATGCACGAGGTTACTGGTGGCGAGTCGCCAGTCGTGCTCGTCGATGCGCGTGACCTTCAATGTCGGGCAAGATATGTTGCATTTGCGCGGCTTCAGCTCCGCTTCGCGATAATCGTCCGCCTTATTATCGTAGTAGACGACCTTCCCACCGATCTCGATGCAGCTCCGTTTCCCCTTGGGCCAGAGCGAAAATGTCGCCGTCTTTGCATCGCCCTTGCGCACGAGCGAGATCGTTTTCATATCCTCTTCGGTGAGGAAGGTATTGCGTGGGATGTCCAGTTTGATCTTCACATCGCTGATCGTATTGTCGGTATAGTTCTCGATCTTGATCTTATAGAGGATCGTCGCGTTGTGGAACCCGAGCGCGGTATACCCCTTCACCCCGCTGGGCGGGACGATCCGCGGTGGTTTATGTTCCTCTGGTGGCGGTGGTGGTAGATCGGCCGGTCCAGGGCTCGAGCGTGAATGCGAAGGCGATCGTGAATGGTTATGGTTATGGTTATGGCTGTGGCTGTGGCTATGCGGTTGTGGTTTCAATACCACGCGCGGCTCCGCGTTCGCAGTTGCCACGCGCGGCCGATCGCTGGTCTCACCCATGCCCCTTTGTGGTTTGGAAGGTCGCTCCGGGCCGGCCTCTTTGCCGCTTGCACGCCAGGTGAAACTATGATTACACCGGAGGCAGACACCGGTACCGTCTTTGAAAAAGGAGAGGCTCGGCGTCTTACATTTGGAGCAGATCGGTGGCGGGGGCCGCCCCGGCACGCTCCATACGAACCGATGACCACAATTCTTGCACACGCCGTTCCCATCGGGCTTGAAGGTGAGCGAGACCGTCTTACACGACGAACAGATCGGCGGTGTGCGTCGGCGGCATTCGGTGTGCTGGGGTGTCGTCACAGCGGACATTTGCCTCGATTGGGCATGCAGTGGGAACCCACATCCGGTACAATATTTTCCATATTGGTTGGGCGCCCCGCACCGCGGACATGTCGTCATCAGAACCACAGTTCCCATTCAACACCCTTGAGGGTTAAAAATATTTTGTTTCCTACCCATAAATTAGGTATAGCGAGTATTGATCGACCGAGGACGGCCGTTGATCGTCGTGCCGGGTCGTGAGTGCACCCCGTGCGCGTGGAGACCGGGACCGACGACTCCATCTCCACGCCAACCTTGGCTTGAGCTGAGCATGATGTTCATGTCTGCCAAAAAGCTATATAATATTCGAGGTTAATTGATAGCTGCAGTGCTACCACCCATGGAGAAATTACGATGAATATGCATACCATCACTGTTCCTTTCATTATCTTGCTCCTCTGTATCGGGGGATTGTTCGCAGCGATCGACGGAGGGGAGGCCCGCGACATGGGCCGAACCGACGAGAGCCGTACCGGCACCCGCGCACCGACACCGGGGGATGTACTCTCGATCATCGCGCATAATGTCCATTATACACCGATCCTCGTCGATTTCGGTAACGACGCGGAGATCGAGGTGATCGTGGGCGACAACCGCGCCATGCGCTGTATGAGCGCAGAGGGCGAGGAGATCTGGACCTACCAGACCGGCGGCGCGATCCACAACTCACCGACGATCGCCGATCTCGACAACGACGGCACGCTCGAGGTCAGCGTGGTCTCGGAGAGCGATAACGGGCTCTGGGTGATAGACAGCGAAGGCGAGGAGAAATGGTTCTATTCGTACGGCACATCCTGGGGCGACGCGCACCACTCCGCGGCACACGGCGACCTCGATCAAGACGGCTATGTGGAATCGCTCGTCATTCCGCAGGGGAATAATGTGCATGTCATCGGCTACGACGGCGAGGCGTGGGGCAGCGGCGACATCCTCAGCACCTCGCTCGGGTGGCACTCGTCACCCGCGGTGGGTAATCTCGACGACAACCCCAACGACCTCGAATATATCGTCCTCACCAACGACGGGCGGGTATGCGCATTGAACCGTTTCGGTGGGCGGCTCCAGTCGTTTGGCACCGACGGTTTCGCGCAGGTCGCTGACGGGTTCGAAACGACTTCGCCCGCGCTCGGTGATATCGACGGCGACGGCGATAACGAGATCGTCGTCTGCGGCGATCTCCATAATGACAAATCGGTCTACTGTCTCGATCATCATGGTAATGTCCTCTGGCAGTATGAGACCAACGGTCGTATCGAGAGTTCACCCGCACTCGCCGACCTCGACGGCGATAACGATTGGGAGATCGTCGTCGGCTCGTACGACGGAAATGTCTACTGCCTCGACCACGAAGGACAGCTCCTCTGGAAGGTCCCGTTCGGCGAGAGCGTGAAAGCCTCGCCCGCGGTTGGCGACATCGACGGCGACGGCGAACTCGAGGTGGTAAATGTCGCACTCTCCTCGCGCTGCATCGCCATCGATACCGACGGGTCGATCCTCTGGGAGGTTCAGGGCGACGGAACGCTCCCCTCGACCTCGATCTCTGCGGACCCGTCGCCGGTGGTGGGCGACATCAATAGCGACGGATACCTCGAAGTGCTGTTTACCGACGGCGAGGGTAAGCTCCGTGTGATCGCCACCAACGGAACATGTCCGCCATCTGCGCTCACATGGCCGATGTTCCGTTATAGCCGCGAGCACACCGGCTACTACAACGGCACGCTCGAATACGGTGTGACCTTGGTCCCCGACGAGGATAACCCGGCCGCCAACCCGGAAGAATCGCCCATCGTGCACTGGGTCGACCCCGGTGAGAGCACCACATTCTACCTCGACCTCATCAATGTCGGGCACCAAAGTATTATCAACGCGATCTTCAAGGACAAGTTCGACGTCGAACTGAACGAGAGCTCGCTCACCGACGGCTGGAACGCCACCCTCTCCGCCCCCGATATCCCCATCAATCCAGGCGAGATCAACGAGGATGATCCCACCGACGAATCGTTCGACAACGTACTCGAGATCACCGATATACAGCTCACCGAACGCGAATCCACCGAGCTGCAGGTCACCGTGACCGCGCCGACCACAGGCCTCGAATACGGCGATTTTACCGAGACCGAGATCGTCGCCGTATCACAGGGCGACCCGAACGCCACCGCACGGTTCACGCTTTTGACTTTCATCAATATCACCATCGACTTCGAGATGTCGTTCGATCTCGTTGCCGATCCGATCCTCGACGAGAAGATCAAAGAGATATCGCCGGGCGGTACGGCCATCCTCAATCTTCGGTTATTCAACTTCGGCAATCTCAACGATACGATCCATATCGAATTGGACAACCCCAGTGGCGGATGGAACTGGTCGTTCGAAGCGAACGGTAACACGATGATCGATGTCGAACTCACGCCCGTCACCGGCCCCGATTCCAGCGCATTGCTCTCGATCATCGTCACCGCACCCATGACCGGCCAGGCCGGCGAGAAGATGAGGCTCTCGGCGCGCGGGATATCGCAGATGTCCACCGCCGTGGGGCTCCCGCCCATGGAACGACGCGACGAGGTGGTGCTCGAGTTGGAGCGGGCCAGTATGCTGCAGATCGAGGTCGAGGATAGCGAAAAAATGGTGGAACGCGGTCAGAGCGTTGACTTCGATGTCGAGATCGAGAACCGCGGGAACAGCCACGAGGATGTCGAGGTCTGGATCAGAGGCGTGTTGGAAGTCAACGGCTGGACCGCCCAGGTCCCGGAACTGATCGATCTCCGAGCCGGTCAGAAAAAGTCGATCACCCTCCGCCTCACCGCGCCGTTCGGTGCGCGGCACAACGACGAGTTGACGCTCAGGGTCTATGCGCGGGTGCTCTCCGACCCGCGCATCGTGGACTACGATGTGATCACCGCGGTGGTCAAGCGCGCGTACGGGGTCGATGTCGAATTGATCAGTGGTGCGGGCAGCGCCCCACCGGGCGGATCGATCGAATACACAGTCGAGATCACGAACTTCGGCAACGGCGAGGAGACGATCGAACCACATCTCGAGGAGATCGGATTAGGGTGGTCGGTCACCATCGATAATGTGCCGATCGAACAAAGCAAGATCGTCATCGGTATCCGCCGATCGGAGACCATCACCGTCAACATCACTGTGGGCCAATACTACGCCCCCGGCGCCTACGAGATCGTCCTCAACCTCACGGGCGAAGGTGGTGTGGACGAGGACGGTGACGGTGCTATCGACGAGGACCCCTTCGACGAGGCCGATAACGACGGCGACGGGCGCATCGACGAGGACCGACCGACCACCGTCTCGCTTATTGCCACCGTGGATCAGATCTTCGATTCGGCGGTTACAACGCAAAAGACCCATGCGATGATCGACCCCGGACGGAGCGCGGGGTACCGGCTCGGGGTGACCAATACCGGCAACGGTGTCGATGAGATCACCCTCTCCGTAGGCGACGCACCGTCGAACTGGAACATCTATTTCTCAGAGGTCATCCCACTCCATACGACGACGAGCAATGTAACGATCGCGCCGGTCTCGTTCTCCCAAACGCTCGACCTCGTCCAGTTCTTCGAAGACGAAGCTCTCGCCTCCGACGGGATCATCTTCCAGTCGCAAGATCAAATGCTGCACGACTCGATCACGCTCCGTCTCGCAGCTGGCCAGACCGCCTATGTCATGGTCAACGCCCGCGTGCCCGGCGATATCGAAGAGGGCGACTACCAGTTCGTTGTCTCGTCCCTCGCCTCGATCAGCGAAACCGATCTCACCGATAACACGCTTACCTTCTCTACATGGGTGCGGAACTCCGACCTGCGCTTCGTCGACATCGATGGCGACGGCGTGCTCAACGATATCGTCGTCTCCAAGGGCGAGCCCGGCGATATTTTCACGATCATCGTCAAGCTCGCCAATGTGGGCAATATCGAGGCCACCGGTGTGACGGTCACATTCTATGTGGACAAAGAGCGGATGTATAGCAAGACCTTCGATAAGATCCCGAACGATCCAACGGAGAAGCCGTATACCGCGTCGTTCACATGGAAAGCCGATCCGGGCGAGCACGAGCTCAAAGTCGCCATCGACGCCGCCGATCGTATCACCGAGCTGGACGAAGAGAACAACGAGATGACGCGGACGATCACGGTGGAGGGTGAGAGCGTGCCCGGCTTCGTCGGCATCGAGCTCATCATCGCCGTCATCGCATTCCTCGGTATCGTAATCGCGATCGACCGTCGACAGCACTAACGACTGAGGACGAACCGAACGCACGACCATCGGATTCTAATCGGCACCCCGGACGACCGACCATGTTCCTCACTGGCGTGATCCTCGCCCACCGATCAGACAAATTGACCCACATCGAAATCGTTACACTCTGAAGTGAAAGTTGGTTGGAATGGATGTCGTCATTGTCGGCGGTGGTTTCGCAGGTGCGACGGTGGCGAAGATGCTGGCCAAGCACGATGATATCCACTGCACCCTCATCGACCCCCGTGACGCCTTTGTCTATACACCGGGCGTCCACCGCATCATATGCGACCCGGGTCGCGCCGCACAGATGGAGGCGCCGTACCGCGCATTTCTCCCCCGTGTGGAGCATATTCAGGAGCGGGCGGTGCGGATCACCCCCACCACGGTCGAGACCACGACCCATGCGGTCAACTTCGATCATCTCGTGATAACCACGGGCGCGGCTCCGCTCCAACCAGTGCCGCTTCGATCGGCCAGGGTGAGTACGCTCTATTCGCTCGACGATGCGCGCGAAGTGGCGGATGCGATAACCGATGCAAAAGGTGTCCTGGTCGTGGGCGGCGGGCTGACCGGCGTGGAGGTCGCCGGTGAACTTGCGACGAAGCGGCCCGAAATCGCGGTTACCCTCGTCCACGCTCGGAGTCGACTCCTCGACCGGCTCACGCGCCGTGCCGGTGACTATGTGGCCACCTTCCTCACTCGGCTGGGCGTCACGGTGATCTGCGGCGAGAAGGTGCGGGGAGACGATTTGTCCCATCCCGGTGGAGAGGCGCCGGTCACTTCAACGGGCAGACCGCTGGAA